>CAZAZT010000005.1:0-65509 GCA_964489645.1 uncultured Chthoniobacteraceae bacterium
TTTCATCGCGCCACTCCTAGCTCTCCTCCCCCTAACTGTCTCAGCTCAATCCTTTGCGATCGGAACCCCAACATCCATCGGGCCTCTCGAGGATTTGTTGCCGAGAAAAAGGACTGAAACCCGTCCAGAAGCGGGAAAATCGGGTCCCTGGGGGCACCTCGAGCTCTACACCGTCTTCCTAGAAGCTCCGCGCGAGGTCATCGAGTTGGCAACTCCAGCAGAAACAAAGACCCAGTGGGTCTTCGAGAAGCATGACCGCAAGGATGTGCACGCCTTCTTGCAACAACTCCACCTCCCCGAAAGCGTCCTCACTTCCCTCGAAGACGAAACGAAATGGAGCGAAACCGGTTCGTCCACCGTTGTTTTTCCCGACAACCAAACCCTCCTGTCCATCCCCCGCGAACCGCGTGCCCGACTCTACAACTTCCTCGGCCGGTTCCTCTCGAACCCGCTCCACAGAGAACCCGAGATCATCTACGGCGAATCTCCTGAAAAGTGGCTTTCTGACACGGATTTAAACGCACAAATCGTGGATGCGATCACCAAGATGAGCTACCTCAGAGGAGGAAAACAGGTCTTCGCCGATACGCCAGCGGTCCTCGCCCTCGCCGAGTCGGATCACGAACGCATCCGGATCCAACAAGCCCTCAGCCGCACCCCCAACCTCATCGTGAAAGTGCGCATCGATTCCGAGCAACCCATGCAGACCATCGCCCGATGGTGGACCGCAAATGGTCTTCTCACAGGAAATATCCCGCTCCTCAAATCCCTCCTCGCTTCCGGCAGAGAGGATTCCGTCGACATCTCACGCTTCCTCCCCGCAGCAGCCAAAAAGGTCATCTTCACATACCCCACCCCCCTCGATGCCAGACTAGGCCACCTCCCCGATTGTCATTGGTCCTCCCTCAACTTCTTCAACGACCCTCCTCTGGACCGCCTCAGCGACCCTCGGATTGCTGCATCCTACGTTCGAGAGAACTACGAACTCATCACCAGCGAACCCCAGTTCGGCGACATCCTTTTCTTCATGGACCCAGTGACGAAGGAAGCCCACCACAGTTGCGTGTTCCTCGCAGACGACATCGTCTTCACAAAAAATGGTCGATCATTGCTCGAACCCTGGGTGTTCATGCACCTCGCCGAGGTGCGAGACATCTACGGAATGCACGTCGCCTCAGAAACCGTCATCTATCGACGGAGAAAGACCTGAGCCTGACAAATCCCCAGTTTTTCTCGCGCCCCAAATCCTCGGAGGCATCATGTTGGCAATGTCCGCAGACCGCTTTTCCCCCCCCGCCTTTGTTGATCTCAACCACACCGAACACCGTGTGCTATTCGACTCGGGCCCCTTCGTCTGGGACGCTCTCGGACAGATCTCTAGCTACCTGAAGTTCCGTCTGAAACCCGCCATCCTCGGCACTCCCATCGGCAAGCCCTTCATCAGTAACGCCGTCTTCATCGGCCCAGGCACCGTGATCGAACCAGGTGCCGTCATCAAGGGCCCCGCTTGGATCGGCGCAAATTGCGAGATCCGTAGCGGTTGTTACATCCGTGAGAACGTCATCGTGGGCGATGATTGCGTCCTCGGGAACTCCTGCGAGTTCAAGAACTCCCTGATCTTCAACGGAGCGCAAATACCCCACTTCAACTACGTCGGTGATTCCATCCTCGGTCACGGCGCTCATCTCGGCGCAGGAGTCATCCTTTCCAATGTGCGTCTGGACCGAAAAGAGGTGCTGATTCCCCTCCCAGAAGGCGGATTCCAACCGTCCGGGCTCCGAAAGTTCGGCGCCGTGATCGGCGATCATGCCGAAATCGGTTGCAACAGCGTCATCAACCCAGGCTCGCTCATCGGGCCCCATAGCCTGCTGTACCCCGGAACCCAATGGCGCGGAATACTCCCGCCCCAAAGCACCGTGAAATGGGTGCAACAGCACGAGATCTCGGAGCGCTCACGCCGCCCACTGTAGGCCTCCCATCCCGCTCCCGCACTCCCGCAGCCATCCATTCCAAAGCCGCCGCGCCAAACCGGACGGACGAAACGCCTCAGCGCCGCCCTTCCCTCACTGCCGCACGCCCTCGCCTGTGGCCCGATTCGACTCGTGCCACGGACAGTAGTTCAAAAGCTTCACCTGCACCGGAGTTCCCTTCGCCGGATCGATATCCACCACCGTCAAACTCCCGTAATCCACATCGAAAGCCGCAAAATTTCCCATCGGCCACCCAAGCAACAGCGCAAGCACCGCGCGCACAATGCCACCGTGGCACGCCACAACCACGCTGCGTCCAGCATTGTCAGCCAAGATCCGCTCCACACACGGTCTCACCCGCGCAAATAGCGCACCGGTTCCCTCTCCCCCTCGGATGCCGTCCGCATCCATCGCATGCAACCAGTCGAAAGCGCTGATGCCAAACCGCTCCTGCACTTCGTGCCAACGCAAACCCGTCCAATCCCCGAAATCCACTTCACGCAACCCCTCCATCACCACAGCTCCAAATCCGGATCTTTCTAAAAACGGGCCGATCGTCTGCTCAACCCTCCGCATCGGACTCCGATAAACGACATCCGGCGCCTGCCCCAAAAGCCAATCCGCCGCACACTCCCCGTGAACCCTTCCCAAAGGCGAGAGTCCCATATCAATCCGGCACCCCCCAAACACGCGGTGATGACGCTCCTCCACCTCCCCATGCCGCAACAGGATCAACCGCACCGGATGTCCCGGAACCGCAACCTTAACCATTCCTCACTTGGATTCCCCCGCAGCCGCAGGTTTGGCATCTTTCGAGGCACTCGGCGCCGGCGCATCCGCCGGACCTGAACCCGAAGACTCTTTGGCCGGAACAATCAACTTCTGATTCTCCGAAAGAGCCTCCGCCGCAAACATCGATCTCGGGAACTGGGACTGCAACGCCTCATACGCCTGCTTCGCCTCGCCAACGCGCCCCTGCGCCCGATGGATCCGCGCTGTCTGCAGAAGCGCCAACGGAGCACTGAACGACCGCCCAAACCGATTCGTGACCGTGCGATACAACTCCAAAGCCTCCTCCGCTTTTCCCTCCGCTTCCAAGTTCGCAGCAAGCCCCGTCAACGCTCCCGACTCCATCGGGTGACCCACATGACGGCTCTGGAACTCCTTCAAAACCGCCGTCGAACCCGCCAAATCACCCGAATCCCTCAGCTTCTGCGAAAGCGTCAACCGCGCGTTCCCTGCAATCACCGAATCTCCTTGGTCCGCAATCAACACCTTCAACGCGTCCGCCGTCGTCGCATTCGCAAAGGCGCGCCCCGACGCCTCGCGCTTCTGGGCCGCTGTCCAACTCACGCCCAAGTACCCCGCAAACACCAGCGTGGCCAACAAAACCGTCCGCCGCACCTTCGCTCCATGACGGATATAAAACGCCATCGGATCAAACACCTGCTCAGCCTCCGTAGGCGTCAGAACCGTCTTGGCTAAATCACCGGAACCGGGTGTTGCACCTGAGGATGGAAATGGATTCGACATGGGAAAAATGACCCGCTCAACATCTCCGAACCCGGCGGGCAGCGGCGCACGGAGAGCCCATCACCCTGAAGGGTTTCACGCGGAGAATCAAACAGGATTCGCTCCAGATCACCCCCTCAAAAAAGTTCGCCTTGCTCCAGTCTGACCGCAACCGCCGGATTCTCCTCAACCACTCCAACGCTTCCCCCACCGCCCAATTCGCCAAGCGCAACTCGAAGATCCTCCTCTCCCAAAATCGGCACCCCCAACCGCGCCGCTTCATCCCGCTTGGAACCACCACCCTCGCCGGCAATCAAGAAATCCGTCTTCCCGCTCACCGAACCCACCACACTCGCCCCAAGTCCGCGCAACGCCGCCGCCACCTCCCCGCGCGTCATTCCAGCGAACGAACCCGTCACCACCACCGTCTTTCCCGAAAACCGCCCCCCTCCGCGAACCGTTGCCCCCCCCTTTGGAACAATGCCCAACTCGCGAAGCACCTCCAAAACGTGCCTCCCACGCACCCCTCCAAAATATTCCAGAACCGCTCGTGCCACCACCGGCCCAACCCGCGGAAGCACCCGAGCCTCCCCCGACTGCACCTTCGAGATTTCCGCGAAATCCAATCGAACCAACACATCTTCCATCTCCCGGATCTCGTTCAAAACCGCCCCATGCCTCACCTCAAGCGCCTCGCGCTCCGCCCCTTCCAAACCCCGATTCACGCGTGCCCGAGGATTCACCACCTCGGCCTCCCCCAACAAAGCCTCCCTCCGGACCACCGCCCGTAAACGATCCGAACTCGCAACCGCCTCCATATCCGCATGCGCCGCAGCCACTTTCGCAGCAAGCGTCGCCCCGAGCTCAGGGATCCCCAACGCCACCAACCAACGCTCCAACCCCGCATCCCTCGCCCTCCGCACCGCCTCCACAAGCTTGACCGCATGCCGAGATCCGAAAACGCGCGGCGCCTCGTCCGTTCCCAAATTCAATGCAGCCAGGCGCCCCTCCAACACCCCCTCGCGCTCCAAACGGAACAGGTCCAGCGGATCGTCCACCAATCCGCTGTCCACCAACCGGTCCGCAACAATCCCCCCCAAACCCTCCAAATCCAACGCGCTCTTCGACGCAAAATACTGCAACCGGCGCGTCCTCTGCGCCCCACAATCCACGTTCCGACAAAACCACGCGCTGAAATCGCCCTCTCTCGAAACCACTCCCCCACAAACCGGGCACCCCCCAGCCAAACGTGCCCCGAAGTCAAACGGCACAGACTCAGGTCGCCGCGCCCCAAGCACCACCGCGACCACCTCGGGAATCACCTCCCCAGCCTTTTGGATCACCACCGTGTCACCACATCGCAAATCCTTCCGCCGGATCTCGTCTTCATTGTGCAAGGTCGCCCGCGCTATCGTGCTGCCCCGCAACAGGACCGGCCGCAACACCGCCACCGGCGTCAGCGCTCCAGATCTCCCCACCTGGATCACGATGTCCTCCAACACCGTCTCCGCTCGATCCGGCACGAACTTGTACGCTCGTGCCCATCGGGGCGCCCGCGCAGTGGAACCCAACCCCTCGCGCAACGACAGATCGTTCAGCTTGATCACCGCACCATCCGTCTCAAAACCGAACCCCCTCCGCTCCACCTCCAACGCAACAATCGCAGAAACCACCTCGTCCGCCGTTCGAGCAACCCGACTGAACGGAGGCGTGCGAAACCCCAACCGCGCCAACCACCGGATCACCTCCTCTTGCGTGCTCAACGACGCCGAGGTCTCGCCCAACCCGTACAAAAAGACATCCAGCGGACGCTTAGCCGCCTCTCCAGAATCCAGAAGCTTCAACGCCCCAGCCGTCGCATTCCGCGAGTTCGCGAACGGCTCCTCCCCCGAACGCTCCATCCGTTCGCACAATGCCCCAAACGCCGCATCCGCCATGTACACCTCCCCGCGAACCTCCAACACATCCGGCGCATCATCCACGCGCATCGGAATCGACCGGATCGTCCTCAAATTGTGCGTGATATCATCCCCAACGTCTCCATCACCCCTCGTGGCCCCCGCCACAAAAACCCCGCCCTCGTACCGCAAATTCACCGCCACACCGTCAATCTTCGGCTCCACATGCCACTCCAAACCCACCCGCCCAGCCAAGCGCTCCACACCCCCAATCCATTCCCGGATCGCCGATTCCCCTCCATCGTCAGCATACAAGTTGTCCAATGACAACATCGGCACACCATGACGGAACGAAGCAAACCGCGAAATCACCTCCCCTCCCACCTTCCGTAACGGAGAATCCGGAAGAACCAGATCCGGATGCGCCTCCTCCAAATCCCTCAACTGCCGCACCAACGCATCATAATCCCAATCGGACACCGTCGGACGCGCCTCCTGATAATAACGCCGATCATGCGCCCGGATCTCAGCGCTCAACGCCATAATGCGTTCCTTCACAGATTCGTTCACCACACCTCCATGCTGCACTCAGCCCCATTCCTTCTCAGCAACTTTTTCAACCATGAAAAATCCTGCTGGAGGCGCCTGCCCTCCTCCCCTTTCCTAGAACAACAATCCTTCGCGCCATGATTTCACTTGGTATCGACAGCGGCACCCAAAGCACAAAAACCATCGCCATCGACCTCGAGTCCGGCGAACTCCTCGCGTCCGCCTCAAAAAGCTACCCCCTCATCCAAGGCCTGCCCGATCGCCACCTCGAGCAAGACCCCGCCGAATGGGTCGCAGCAACCAACCAAACCGTCCACGAGGTCGTCTCAAAACTCGGCCCCCGAAAAGACGAGATCCGCGCAATCGGCGTCAGTGGCCAACAACACGGCTTCGTCCCCCTCGACGCAAATGATCACGTCATCCGCCCCGCAAAACTCTGGTGCGACACGTCCACCATCGCCGAATGTGACGAACTCCACCGCATCTTCGGCGGCGCAAAAAACCTCCTGAAAGAGGAGGGAAACGCCATCCTCCCCGGGTACACCGCCCCGAAAATCCTGTGGCTCAAGAAGAACGAACCTCATCACTTCAAAGCCCTTCGGAAAATCCTTCTCCCCCACGATTACCTCAACTTCCACCTCACCGGCGTCCATGCCATGGAATACGGTGACGCATCCGGAACCGGCCTCCTCAACGTGCGATCCCGCACCTGGAGCGAGCGCGTCGCCAAGGCGATCGACCCCGACCTGCTCGACTTCCTCCCAGCCCTCTCCTCATCCAAAGGGCCCCTCGCGCTCCTCCGAGATTCCCTCCGCAGCCTGTGGAACCTCCCTGAAGGCGTCGTCATCAGTAAAGGAGGCGGCGACAACATGATGGGCGCCATCGGCACCGGCAACGTGCGCGACGGAGTCGTGACCGTAAGCCTCGGAACCTCAGGCACCGTCTACTCCGCCTCATCCAAACCCATCGTCGACGAACACGGCGAGATCGCCGCATTCTGCGACTCCACAGATCAATGGATGCCGCTCGTCTGCACCATGAATGTCACCGTCGCAACGGAACAAGTCCGGCACCTCTTCAACTGGGACCACGCCGCGCTCGAAAACGCGGTGAGATCCGTTCCCGCAGGCGCCAAGGGCCTCCTCTTTCTTCCCTACCTCACCGGCGAACGCACCCCAAACCTTCCGAACGGCACCGGCATCTTCCACGGCCTCACCCGAGAAACCATGACCCCAGAGGTCATGGCACGCGCAACCATGGAAGGCGTCACCCTCGGCCTCGGTTACGGACTCCAACGCTTCCGTGACCTCGGAATACAACCCCGCGAGATCCGTCTCACCGGCGGAGGAAGCCAAAGCCCCATCTGGCGGGAAATCTGCGCCTCCATCTTCAACGCCGAAACCGTCTGCCTCAAAAGCGCCGAAGGCGCAGCCCTCGGAGCCGCCATCCAAGGCGCATCCGCTTGGCTCAGTGCCAACGGCAAAAACTCCGACACCGCCGCATTGTGCAAAAACCTCGTCCAAGTCGACGAATCCACCCGCTGCACCCCAGAGCCAACCGCCGTCGCAACGCACCAACAACAACTCGTCAAACTCACCGAGATCACCCGCAAACTCCACGCCGCAGGGCACCTCTAAAATCCTTATACCTCATGAAACTGGTCATCGCAGCCACCGGAGCCAGCGGCGCAATCTATCTCCAACGACTGCTCGACCTCATCCCCACCGAGAACAACGAGATCCATCTCGTCCTCAGTAACTACGCAAAACAGGTCGTCCAAGAAGAGATCGGATCGCTCAACATCCCGCCATCCATCCACCAACACGGAGACCGTTCCATGAACGTGCCCTTCGCCAGCGGCTCCACTCGCTTTGATGCCATGGTCATCTGCCCCTGCTCCATGGGCTCCCTCGCTCGCATCGCCGCCGGTACCGCAGATACCACCATCCTCCGTGCCGCAGACGTCTTCCTCAAAGAGCGGCGCCAACTCATCCTCGTCCCTCGCGAAACCCCTTGGAACCTCATCCACGCCCGAAACGTCGTCACCCTCATCGAAGCCGGCGCAACCGTGATGCCCGCCTCACCCGCATTCTACTCCGGCGCAAACACCCTCACCGAAATCGCTGATAGTCTCGTCACCCGGATCCTCGATCAACTCAACCTGCCGGTCCCAAACACGTTCCGCTGGAAGGAAGCCCCACCATGCGCGGACTGATCCCCCTCGCGATCAAACCAGGCTGCCACCTCCTCCGCATCCTCGCAGCCTCCCTCAAAAACACCCTCCAAGATGACGCAGGGCTCTTCAACCCGCACCGGACCTCCCCGCTCATCATCGCCGTCTGGCATAATCGCGTCCTCTGCGGCCCTCCACTCTTCGAGTTCTTCGGAAAACGCCGAAGAAAACTCACCCTCCTAACCAGCCCAAGCCGAGACGGCTCCGTGGTCGCAGGAGTCGCCAACGCTTTCGGGATCGATTCCGTCCGCGGTTCCTCATCAAAAGGCGGAACCCAAGCTCTCCGCCAACTCCGATCCCTCATCGATCAAGGCCACGATATCGTGATCACACCCGACGGCCCCCGCGGCCCCGTCTACTCCATCGCACCCGGCATCCTCTTCCTGTCAAAAAGCTTGCGCGTGCCCATCGTGCCAACATCCATCACGTTCGACCATTTCCACGAACTCCGGACATGGGACCGATTCCGAGTCCCTCACCCCTTCACCCGCTGTCACATGCACTTTCACCGACCCCGATTCTTCTCGGAAAACCCGTCCTCCGATGCAGGAACCTTCCCCGTGGAAGAACTTTGTGCCGACCTCCACGACGATCGCCGTTCTCCATCATGCAACGAATAGATGTGCTGGGTCTCGGCAGCCTCGCATGGGACGACATCCTCCTCGTGGATGCTCTCCCAGTCCCCGACCAAAAGGTTCGCGCGAAAAAGCGGATCAAACGGGTCGGCGGACTGACCGGAGGAGCACTCCTCGCCGCCGTTCGTTCGGGAGGCTCAGCCGCATTCGCCGGCCGGATCGGAACGGATCCCGCCTCGCGCGAAGTCGCCGACTTCCTCGCCCATCAAGGCATCGACCTTTCCCTCTGCGTTGCAGACCCTTCCCACGCCGTCGTCCAATCCGTCATCCTCGCCGCAACTTCCACCGGCACGAGAAACGTCGTCTCCTTCCGCGAAGGTGAGACCGGAGCGCACCCCACGCTCCCTGACCTCTCCCACTGCAATCGATTCAATGTCCTCCTC
Source organism: uncultured Chthoniobacteraceae bacterium (assembly GCA_964489645.1). Classification (GTDB taxonomy): domain Bacteria; phylum Verrucomicrobiota; class Verrucomicrobiia; order Chthoniobacterales; family Chthoniobacteraceae; genus JBEEPE01. The sequence continues at coordinate 9,181 of CAZAZT010000005.1, forward strand.
GTCGATCATCACGGAATCCAAGGCCAACTCCGGATGGCCCACCACTTCCGCCAAACCGGACGACCCGTCGTCTGCGACATCGAACGGCAAGACGACGACGCCACACTGGAACTGCTACGAACATGCTCGCATGTGATCCTTCCAGAATTGTTTGCGCTGAGTTTGACGGGGGCGAACACCGCAGATCGCGCCCTGCCGGATCTGCGGCGCACGCTCCCCAATGCGTCCCTCTGCCTCATCACCCAAGGGGCGCGAGGCGGCGTGTTCTCTCAGCAACATGAACCCACGCAAACGGTGAACCATTATCACCCGCCCGAGATCATCACCTCCTGCGATACAACCGGTTGCGGCGACGTTTTTCACGGCGCGTTCTGCGTCGCACTCTCCAGAGGAATGCCTCTCGAAAAATGCATCGATCTCGCGGCGTCAAAAGCAGCCGAATCACTCCTCAACAATGATGCCTTGCGGTTTTGATTGGTTTCCCCCCCGAACTCACCCAGACTGCCCAACGTCGTCAGAGGGTGCGGATGGAATGAGGGCCAACCCCGCCAGGGCCGGAAGGCAGCAACGGTAACTCGACGTTTCTTGTCGCATTCCTCTGACGGCACTTCCTCAAACCATGGCCTCTGCCGCACATCCGCCCAGATAGCCTCGCAAAGGTTGCAACCCGCCCAGCGAACCGTACACTCTCCGAAAATCGTCATGAACGTGTCCCCGCGCCTCCAACGCTTCCTCGCGCCCTCCATCCCACTGCTGCTCACCGCCGCCGTCTCTCTTATCCACCTGAGCTTGCTCGCGCAATCCGCAGCCCCAGTCCCCGCCAAGGCAGCCGAAGAACCCGTCAAACTCTGGGCTCTCGTGGAAAAAGGCGGATGGGCCATGGTCCCACTCGGCGCGCTGTCCGTCATCGCGGTGATGCTCGCCATCGGGTACCTCATCAGCCTGAGGAAAGGCGCTGTCGTTTCCAAACAGTACGTCGCCACCATCGAAGTGCTCCTCAGAAAACGCGACCTCCTCGGGGTGCTCGCCGTCTCCAACCGACATAGCCAGATCGTCGCGCGCATCGTCCAAAAGACACTGGATTTCGCGACGAAAAACCCGAGCGCCCCATTCGATTCGCTGAAAGAGGTCGCTGAAGCCGAAGGCAGCTCTCACGCAGCCGCCCTCTCGCATCGGATCACCTACCTCGCCGATATCGGCATCCTCGCCCCGATGGTCGGTCTCCTCGGCACCGTCGTCGGTATCATCCGCGCCTTCGGAACCCTCGGAAGCGGCTCACCCGGCCTCTCCCGCGACATCCTCCTCGCCAGCGGCGTCTCAGAAGCCCTCGTCGCCACCGCAGCCGGCCTCGTCCTCGCGGTCATCTCCGCAACCCTCTACGCCCTCTTCCGCAACCGCGCCCAATCCCTCATCTCAGAAATGGAAAGCGCCACCACCCACATCATCGGCCTTCTCTCCGTCGCCACCCAACGCCGACGCGAAAATCTCAACCCCGAGGAACTCTAAGCCACCTCCTCGCTCTCATCATGCGCTTCAGAAAACGCAGCGAACCGGCCGTCATGGCCTTCCAAATCGCTCCCATGGTGGACATCCTCCTCGTCCTCCTCTGCTTCTTCATCATGACGTGGAGCATGGCGCGCAAAGAGAACGAACTGGATGTCCGCGTCCCGTCCGCGAACTCCGCGAACGAGAGCAACCCCGTCGTCAACCAGACCATCCTGAACGTCAAAGCCGACGGAACCGTCGTCATCAACAAAAAGGTCCTCACCTCCGCAGAGCTCCTTGAAAAACTCAAGAACCTCGCCGAACTGTACCCCGATTACGCCATCATCCTACGCGGAGACATCAAAACGGAATACCAGCGCATCGTTTCCGTCCTCGATATCTGCCGCGACGCAGGGATCTGGAACGTCGCCTTCGCGACATCAAAACCCGAATAAAGACCGGCCCCTTGAGCGGATGGTACGCGACAACCACCGCTCCCCGAAGGGTTCGGGCTCTCACGCCCAACCCCATCCCACGACGCTTTTTGGCGCTGGATTCACCACCGTCCTCAACGCATCCTCCCTTCACGCAACAACGTCTCCGAATCCCGTGAGCACACTTTCCCACTCCCTCAACCTGACCCCGCGACGACTCCGCACCCTAACGCATCGCGCCGTGCTCGGAGCGTTCGCCCTCCTCTGCGTCATCACCCTCGCCCCCACATCCTCCGCCCAACAAACGCCAAATGGCTTCGCCCCACCGCGCGAACCCGTCAAAGCGATCCCCGTGAATGCTGACGGATCACCCGTCAACCCATCACCCACAGCCAAAATCCCGAAAGCGTCCGCCGTAGGTAGCCCCATTCCCAAAGCCGCCCCACTCAACCCTTCCGCCACCAACCCTTCCGCACTCCCACCCCAAGCGCCCGTCGCACCCGTCAATCCGATCCCCACCGCACCCCCCCAAGACACGCTCGCCGCCTCCAAGCCAACTCCTCAACGCAACTTCTTCAAACCCGCTCCCGCTCGTACCACGCCACAAAAACCCGCCACTCCCCCAACCCCAACTCCCACGACCCCCTCTCCATCCCCTTCCAGTGAGGAAGACCTCGCGTTCAACGTCGCAGAGGCTCTCTACACCCGCAACCAACTCGAAGAAGCCAAAACCGAACTCCAAGCCTTCATCACGAAATACCCGCAGTCCGCAAACCTTCCCACCGCCCTGTTCCATCTCGCCGAAGCATTCCGTCGGACCGATCTCATCAACTCCGCGCTCCTCTACTACAAAAAGTACCTCGACGCCTCCAAATCCGAGGGCCCCTTCTCCGGCCCAGCAGCATTCCGCCTCGCCGAGGCCGCCAACGAAGCCGGTAACAGCGCCGAAGCCCTCGCCTACTTTCAAACAGCCGCCAAACACCTGACCGACCCCAACATCCAACTCGTCATCAAGTTCTACTCGGCAAAAAACCTTCAAAACCTCAACCGCCGCGCAGAGGCCCGCTCCGCATTCCAAGAACTCGCTGATTCCAAAGAGGATCATCCGTTCAAAGATGAATGCCGACACACCCTCGCCCTCCTCCTCAAAGAGAACGGCAAAGATCAAGACGCCATCGCGCGGATGAAATCCTTGGCCTCAGGAAAAACCGCTGCCGCCGACGAAGTCCTCGCCGCTCGCAGCGCCGCAATGGCCGGCCTCTGGCTCTCCGACGCCAACAAGATCGATGAAGCAGCGCCACTCCTCGAACAAGCCACCAACAGCCCCCATGCCCAAGAATGGCGCGACATCGTCCAACTCGCCCTCATGCGCGGCGACTTCTTCAAGGAAAAGTATGATGCCGTCCTCACTCGCTTCAAAAAGATCGAGTCCACCATCGACGCCGCAAAAATCCCTCAATCCCTCGTCCTCGTCGCCAACGCGTACCGGCAACTCAACAAACACGCCGAAGCCCTCGTCATCTACGACAAGATCATCCGCTCCGCACCAGAGACTCCCGCTGCAAAAGAAGCCGCATTCGAACGCCTCCGCTGCCTCTACCGCACCGAAAACCCGAAGACCGCAGACGAGATCGACTCATTCCTCGCCACCCATCGCGACCAAGCCAACCGTCTGACCGCTCTCCGGATGAAAGCCGAATTCCTCCGAGGCAAAGAGGACTTCGCCCGCGCACTCACCGCCTACCGGGACATCATCAAGATCAACATCCTGAAAGGTGATGAACTCGGCGACGCACTCATCCGCCTCGCCGATTGCGCCAGACGCACCAACAACCATGAAGAGGTCATCGCATCAACCCGATCCCTCATCACCGCCCACCCCCAACACCGCCTCATCCTCAATGCCCTCATCTGGAATGCCGAAGCGCTCCAAAAAACCGGGAAAAAGGCCGAGGCAGAGAAGACATACACCCTTCTCATCGAGAAACATCCAAAAGCCGAAGAACGCGAAAGCGCCATCCGCCTCCTCGCGCTCATGCGAGGCGAGTCCGACGACCTCAATGGCATGGTCAAATGGTACGAAACCCTCCTCAAAGACTACCCCTCTTCCGCCTTCGCCGGTGAAGCACACCACCACATCGGGAGCTCCGCCTTCCAAGCAAAAGACTACAAAAAGGCCTCCATCCATCTCGCCAAATCCAGAGAACGGAACGCCGACCGATTCTTCGAAGAGGACAGCATGCAACTCATGCTCTGCGCCTACTACCAAGAGGACACAGAAACCACCCTCCAACGCATCAACGACTACCAAGCAAAAGGGAAGGGTAAGGTGCCATCCGATGTCCTCCGCTGGATAGCATCCAAGTTCTTCGAAAAAAAGGATTTCAAACGTGCGGAAGAATCCCTCGAACTCCTCTCAAAAAATGAGGACGCCCGCCCCGCAGACTGGTTCTTCCTCGCCCAAGCACACGTCGAAACCGGCCACAACCAACCCGCCGTCGCTGCCATCGAGAACTTCCTGAAAGACACCGCAGAACCCCCCGTGCGCGCCAAAGGCCTCCTCATCAAAGGCCGCGCACTCGTCGCCGCCGGCGATGAAGACGCCGCCAGAAAAACTCTCGACGAAGCCATCCGCCTCCAAGCCGAAGGCCCCCTCAACGGAGAAGCACGCATCCTCCTCGGCGACATCGAGATCTCCAAAGGTAACTCCGAAGCCGCAGCCAAAGCCTACATGACCGTCGCCGTCATCCTCGACGACGAAACCGTCACCCCAAAAGCCCTCGAAAAAGCGCTCAACGCCTATCAAAAAGCCGGTAAAGCCAAGGAAGCAGCCGATACCCTCAACCGTCTGCGAACCAAATATCCAGAATACGCCCAGCAGCGTAACATCCGCTGATTCGCCCCCTCCCCTCAGCAGCCCAGCAGACGGATGCGTGCTCGCATCCCCGCTTCTTCGGAGTAAGATGACGGACTAACACTCCGTCACCCGCCATGCTCACCCTTCGCGGCTCCGCCGCCCTTTCCGACTTCCGCGCAAACGCCCTCCTTCGTGCCCTCCAAGAAGCAGGCATCCCCGTCTCCCACCTCGCCACGACCTTTCTCCACCTCGTCCATTCCTCCACCTCCCTCTCCAACGATCAACACGAACTCCTCTCGCGCCTCCTCACCTACGGCCCCCGCCGGCACGGTGCCTCCCAGCAGCCCGACGAGACCGTGTTCATCGTCACCCCAAGACCCGGCACCATCTCACCATGGTCATCCAAAGCGACCGATATCGCTCGGATCTGCGGCCTCACCCCCATCCAACGCATCGAGCGAGCCATCGAATTCCGGTTCCAACTCCAAAACACCTCCCAAGAGCATCTCAACGCCATCAAAACGCGCATCCACGATCGGATGACCCAAGCCGTTTTCACCGATGCTTCGCTGCTGCCCAACCTCTTCTCGCAACAAACACCTCGCCCCCTCACAACCATCCCCGTTCTCGAAAACGGCCGCCCTGCCCTCGAACTCGCCAACCGCGAACTCGGCCTCGCTCTCGCCGAAGACGAGATCGATTACCTGCTCAAGAACTTCCACGCACTCGAACGCAATCCCAGCGATGTCGAACTGATGATGTTCGCCCAAGCGAACTCGGAACATTGCCGCCACAAAATCTTCAACGCCACTTGGGAGATCGACGGCAAACCCGCCGACAAATCGCTGTTCCAGATGATCCGGAACACCTACGAACTCCACAAAGACGGCATCCTCTCCGCTTACAAAGACAACGCCGCTGTCCTCCAAGGCTCCCGCGGCGGACGCTTCTACGCCAATCCAACCACCGGCGAATACGCCGCCCACACCGAGGACATCCACATCCTCTGCAAAGTCGAAACCCATAACCATCCCACCGCCATCTCCCCCTTCCCCGGCGCCGCAACCGGCTCAGGCGGCGAAATCCGTGACGAAGGCGCCACCGGACGAGGCTCCAAACCCAAAGCCGGTCTGACCGGATTCACCGTGTCCAATCTCCGCATCCCAGGCGCCGTCCAACCCTGGGAAACCCACTCCGGAAAACCTTCCCGCATCGTGTCAGCCCTCGACATCATGATCGAAGGCCCCCTCGGCGGCGCCGCTTTCAACAACGAGTTCGGCCGACCCGCCATCAACGGATACTTCCGGACGTACGAGGCCGAAGTCCCAGGCTCCAACGGCCCAGAAATACGAGGCTATCACAAACCCATCATGCTCGCCGGCGGCCTCGGCAACATCAAAGACGAACACGTCAACAAAGGGTCCATCCATCCCGGAGACAAACTCGTCGTCCTCGGCGGCCCAGCCATGCTCATCGGACTCGGCGGCGGTGCCGCAAGCTCCATGGCAAGCGGCTCAGGCAACGAAGACCTCGACTTCGCCAGCGTCCAACGCGAGAACCCCGAAATGCAGCGCCGCTGCCAAGAGGTCATCGACCGTTGCTGGGCTCTCGGCAGCCAAAACCCCATCTCCTTCATCCATGACGTCGGCGCAGGCGGCATCTCCAACGCTCTGCCCGAACTCGTCAATGACGGCGGACGCGGCGGACGATTCGAACTCCGTCACGTTCCCAACGACGAACCAGGAATGAGCCCCGTCGAGATCTGGTGCAACGAATCCCAAGAACGCTACGTCCTCTCCATCCCCGCAGACCAACTCGACACATTCATCGCCATCTGTCACCGCGAACGCTGCCCCTTCGCCGTGGTAGGCGAAGCCACAACGGAAAGACGACTCGTGCTCTCCGATGCCCATTTCAACAACACCCCAATCGATCTCCCACTCGACGTCCTCCTCGGTAAACCACCCCGCATGCATCGGACGGACCACTCCAAAAGCCGACCGCTCAAGCCTCTCGACGAAAGTTCTTTATCTCTCAAGGATTCCATCCACCGCGTCCTATCGCACCCCGCCGTCGCAGACAAAACGTTCCTCATCTCCATCGGAGACCGAACCGTGACAGGGCTCGTCTCCAGAGATCAGATGGTCGGCCCTTGGCAGGTTCCCGTGGCAGACTGCGCCGTCACCACCGCCGCGTTCGATGTCTTCTCCGGTGAAGCCATGTCAATGGGCGAACGCACACCCGTCGCCATTCACTCCGCCGCAGCTTCCGCCCGACTCGCTGTCGGTGAAGCGCTCACAAACCTCGCCGCCGCCCAGATCGGGCAGATCGGCAAGGTCAACCTGTCCGCGAACTGGATGGCCGCACCAGCCGTTCCCGGCGATGGAGCCGATCTCTATGCCGCCGTCCAAGCCGTAGGAATGGATCTCTGCCCAAAACTCGGGATCACCATCCCAGTCGGTAAAGACTCCATGAGCATGAACACCGTTTGGGAAGAGAACGGCCAACAAAAGCGCGTCACCGCTCCAGTCAGCCTCATCGTCTCCGCATTCGCACCCGTTCGCGACGTCCGCCTTTCCCTCACCCCACAACTCATTCGCGATGAACAGGATTCCGAGCTCTGGTTGCTCGACCTAGGTTGCGGTAAAAGTCGGCTCGGCGGCTCCATCTTGGCCCAAGTCCATAACCAGACCGGCACAGAATGCCCCGACGTAGATGACCCTGCAAAACTCCATGCGTTCTGGGACGCCATCCAAGAACTCGGTTCCAAACACCTGCTCTTGGCCTACCACGATCGATCCGACGGCGGCCTCATCGCCTGCATCACCGAAATGGCTTTCGCCGGAAACACCGGAGTCAACCTCCACCTCGATCCAGCTACACCCATCTTCCCCGCGCTATTCGCAGAAGAACTCGGAGCCGTCGTCCAGATCCGCAAGCAAGACAACCCAGGCTTCATCGAAGTCCTCACCAAACACGGTCTCCTCTCAACCGCCGTGCGGATCGGGTCCCTGAACGTCAAACGCGTGCTGTCCATCTCCCACGGCGATACCACCCTGTTCGAAGAGTGCCTCAACGACTTGCGCGCGAGTTGGTCAGATGTCACCCGCCGCATCGCCAGCCTTCGGGATAATCCCGAATGCGCAGAACAGGAGTTCCAAGGAAAGCTCGATGCAGGTGATCCCGGGATCTCTCCAAAGATCCCGTTCGATATCTGGATCGGGGAGGATTACGCCTCACACCCACCCATCGCCATCCTTCGCGAACAAGGCGTGAACGGCGAAGTGGAAATGGCCGCCGCCTTCACCAAAGCAGGATTCAAAGCGATCGATGTGCACATGTCCGACATCCTCGAAGGTCGGATCTCCCTCAAGGATTTCCGCGGCATCGCAGCCTGCGGCGGTTTCAGCTACGGCGATGTCCTCGGTGCCGGGGAAGGCTGGGCAAAAAGCATCCTCTTCAACCCCAAGGCTCGACAGGAATTCGAATCATTCTTCTCGCGCCACGACACCTTTGCCCTCGGCGTCTGTAACGGCTGCCAGATGATGAGTAACCTCCGATCCATCATTCCCGGCGCAGAACTCTGGCCTCGCTTCGTCCAAAACCGGTCCGAACGCTTCGAAGCCCGCTTCTCATCGCTCAAGATCGAAACCAGCCCGAGCATCCTCTTCCACGAAATGTCCGGCGCAGTCCTCCCCGTAGCCGTCGCACACGGAGAAGGTCACGCGGAATTCGAATCCCAAGAATCCGCCGCCGCATTCAGCCAATCCGGACTCGTCGCCGCTCGCTTCGTCGATAACCACCACGTGCCCACGGAACGCTACCCCCTCAACCCCAACGGCTCTCCCTTCGGCATGACCGCCCTCACCTCTCGCGACGGACGCGTCACCATCATGATGCCACATCCAGAACGGGTTTTCCGTACCGTGCAACACAGCTGGGCACCGAAAAGCTGGGGCGATAACGCCCCTTGGCTCCGCCTGTTCCGAAACGCCCGCGTCTGGATCGAGAACACCCCTTCCTGACGGGTTATCACCCCCATACACCGTATGCGCTTGCTCTTCCTCACCCCCGGAACCGGCAGCTACCACTGCGGAGTCTGCATGCGCGACAATGCGCTCGCCAAACATCTCATCGCCCAAGGACACGACGCCATCCTCCTCCCGATGTACCTGCCGCTCACCCTCGACGAGAGCGCAGCAAATCCCTCAGCACCAGTGTTCTTCGGTGGTCTCAATGTCTACCTGCAGCAACGCTTCTCATGGTTCAGGAACGCACCACGCTGGCTCGATGACACCTTGAACCACCCCTCCATCCTGAAACTGCTCGGCCAGTTCTCATCGATGACCCGATCAGCAACCACCGGCGAACTCACACATTCCATGCTCCTCGGCGAGAACGGAAACCAACGTCGCGAAATCGATAAGCTCCTCGAATGGATCAGGTCCCTCCCAACTCCCCCCGATGCGATCTTCCTCTCCACCGGGCTCCTCGCCGGACTCGCAGCACCGCTGCGCCGCGCCACCGGCGCCCCCGTGATCACTTCGCTCCAAGGCGAAGACAGCTTCCTCGACGGCCTCCCCGGTCAGTGGAAAGACCGATGCTGGAATGCATTCCGCAATGCGCTGGACCATTGTGACCGCCTGCTCGCGCCAAGCACCTTCTTCGCTCGACTCATGGAAACGCGGATGTCCCTGCCCTCCGGAACGATCCACGGCATCCTCAATGGGATGGATTTCAAGGACTTCCCAACCACCCCACCACGATTGAGCCCTTCCGATCCGCACAACATCCGTGTCGGTTTCTTCGCCCGGCTCAGTCACGGAAAAGGACTCGGACACCTCGTCGACGCCTTCATCGCCATGCAACCAGCCATCCGCCAGAACATCCGGCTCCTCTGCGGCGGTAGCATGACCGCCGATGACCGATCCTACGTCGATCACCTCAAACAACGGTTGGCTGCCGCCGACCTTTTGGATCAGGTCGAATTCCACCCGAACCTTGATCGAGAACAGAAGATCCAGTTCCTCTCAAAACTCGACGCGCTCTGCGTGCCCGCACACTACGGCGAAGCGTTTGGCCTGTATCTCATCGAAGCCATGGCCTGCGGTGTCCCCGTGATCCAACCCCAAACCGCCGCATTCCCTGAAGTGCTCGAGGCAATGGATGACGCCCCTTACCACGCCACACATTCCCATGGCTTCCTCTACCCAGATCCAAACCCGGAAAATCCCGCAGCGCTCGCGTCCGCGCTCGAATCCGCAGTGAACGATCTCCCCCTCCTCCACAAGAAGGGCCTCCGCAGCCAAACCCGCGTCCGAGAACGCTTCTCCCTCGAACGGATGGCGAATGAGTTCATCTCGGTCGTACAAGCGCCGAAAAGCTGATCCGACCCAGGATCACTTTCCCGAAGTCGCATTCAGGTCCTCCAAGTACGCGATCAACGCAGCAAGATCCTCGATGCTCAATGCCGCCGCTAGACCACCTGGCATCATCGACACCCCCTCCCGCACCTCTCTCTCTCGGATCTCCGAACGATTTACCGTGATCTCCTGCGCAGACATCGTCCGGAACGTCACCAACTGCGCCGCCTCACGCACAACAAAACCCATGTGCTCTCTCCCGTCACGCATGCGGAACACATTCGTCGCGAAGCCCTGAGCGATGCTCTTGCCCGGTTCAAGGATCGCCTCCGCCAACGCCGACCTCCCATAGGTGGCCGCAATGTTGCCCAAGTACGGCCCCTTCAGTGTCTGATCAGGCTTCACCGTATGGCACGCAATGCATCCCTGCTGCGTGAAAAGCATCTGCCCGCGGCGAATGTCCCCCTTCACCCGCCCAAGCCCCTCAACCACCTGTGACATCCCCATCACTCCCACAAACTGATCCGGAGAAGTCACTTGGGTCGCCTTCGTCGCATCCATCCCGACCGTCTTGAAATACTGGGATGCAGCCTCAGCCAGTTCCTTGTCCTCGGACTTCACCAACGGAGCGATCCGCGCTGCCCAAGATGTCAACCGCACATCTCTCGCAACCAACACCACCATGCGCTGAACCTTGCCGCCCCGACCGAACAACTTGCTCAAAGCCTCCTCAGACGCTGCACGCGCCTCAGGTGCGCCAAACATCCTTCCGGCCAAAATCGCCAACCCCTCCATCGCCGAACGCGCATGCGGCACCTCACGCCCCGCCTCCGCAATCAACAGATCATAATGGTTCTCCAAATGCCTCGCCTCTTGGAACGCCTTTCGAGCCAGATGCGGTCCATCACCCTTCCCAGGAAGATGGAGCGACTTCAGGACCGCAGAAAATGCATCCGCCGAATCCGTCCGCGCCAACGCAACCGCAGCAAGATGCCTCAGCTCAGCATCTACATCCTTGCCTGTCGCCGTCTCGATCAACAACGGGATCGCAGCACGCGGTACATCCTCCGCCAAAGCCAGTTGGCGCACCAATGGCGAAACCAACGCCGCCTCGCGCGTCGCCATCTCCAAAAGCGTCCGCGTCACCTCCGCAACATCCACCCGCTCACGCGCAACTTCTGATCCGATCCACGACAACTCCGAGGCATCCCTTCCCTGCAGGGCCTTCGTCAACGCCTTCGCAATCCGCGTCGAGCCCTCCCACGGCTCCGGTTGATAGTACGGTCCACGATGATCCGGCCGCGTCCCCCAGCTATCTCCCTCCCATTTCCCCTCCACATGATAAAGCCGGCAAAGCGCCGACAAGATCCCGCGCCGCCGCATCACGTCCTTCTCCCCGTCCAATCGAGTGATCAAACCCTCCACAACATCCATCCGATGCATGGACCGAAGAACACGGAGCGCCCCGACACGGCACGCTTCCGACTCCGACAAAGAATCCACCACACGAAAACACTCCAGATGTGCCCCGAGAACCGTCATCGCTCGGACCGCCGTATGCGCCACCACCGGATCGGGATCAGCAAAAAGAGGAGCCATCTTCGGAGCCAAAGCGACATCCCCAACGCGCGCCGCAGCGAACAGCCCTTCGCGACGCAAACGCGCATCCCCACTTCCTAACGCACGCTCAATCACGCTCCGAGACACTTTTGAGGCCGTGCGAACATCATCCGCCATCGCGCGCAACGCCCACGGCGCAAGAACGCCCTCCCCAGCAAACCTCTCAAGAAATCCAAACGAACGATCTCCCTGCATCAACGACAAAGTGAACACCGCAGCAACCCGTGACTCCAACCGCGCCAACCCGTCCTCGATCAACTTACCCAATGCAGAAACCACCTCGGCAGACTCTCCGCGCCTCAGCAACTCTCGCTGTGCCGCAAGCCTCGCCCGATGACTCGGTGACCGCAGCACCTCAACCAAGGTGAGCACGGACACTTTCTCGAACGCCGGAACGGCTGACCCTTGATGCCCTCGCGGTCTGATCCGGAAAATCAGGCCGCAACTCGGGCTCGCCCCGAAACCTCCATCCCGCCAACTCGCCAGGAACATGTGTCCCTTAGCATCCATGTCCGCATCCGTAGGCCGGAACGCGTTCACCCGCTTCACATCCGGCTTCAACGCAACCAGATCCTTCGGCGAATCCAACTCCACGAATGTGGCCCCCTTCGCCTCAACTCGATGCGCGGACATCATCTGCCGCCCCCAATCAATCGTGTACGGCCGCTGATTCCACTCCGCAGGCCAGCCCGGCTCATCCACCCAAACAGCTCCGCATCCCGAACCACCACCATAATCAGCGAGAGGTGCAACCACCTCGTCGGCAAAGTTTTTGTACAATCGCGGATACCCGTGGTCCTCTAACCCACTGAAGTGATGGAACCGCGTGTTCCAGCCGCCCCCATCATTGGTGTTGTCTCTCGCAAAACCATCCAACAAGGGGCTGATCGCCGCTTCCAAGATGTTACGCGTACCCCCGCTGTAAAGCTCGAGTCCTGTTCCATCGGGACGGATCCGAACCACACCCCCGCCGCGCAGTTGCAAAGTCCGCCCATCCACCCCCTTCGCCTGCATGAAACCGAAGTCGCCAATAGCCGCATAGAGCCACCCATCAATCCCTAGCTCCAACCCGTTCGATGCATGATCCGCCCGACGCCCGCTCAGCGGCCATCCAATGTCCCGAACCACCACTCGCTCCTCTTCCGCAACCCCATCCCCATCTCGATCGATGTACGCAGTGATGTCTGGCGGATGCAACACGTACACCGCCTGCCCGTCCACCACCAAGCCCCGAGGCGCATCCACCTTCGCATATTCCGTCGACTCATCCGCACGCCCATCACCATCCGTATCCCGCAACCGATAGATCCGTCCCACACCCTTTGTCGTGCTCACCGCGCCATTCGCATCACTCGAAACGAAAACATCACCGCTCGGAGTCGCCGCGATAAATACCGGTGAATTCATCTGCGGAGGCGTGGCGAAAGTCTGCACCTCAAACGCAGGATCGAAGGTCACCTCCTCGTACAACGCGTGCCGCTGTCCCGCAGGCTTCTCAGAATCCGGTTCCGTCTCACCAACCGTCCGAGGCCCCACCCCACCCTTCGTCGTCCCCACCGTCCGTGCAACAGGTCCATCAGGCGCAACCACATCACCCAGCGCATAACGGATCCCCTCAAGATAGAACCGCACCATCGCAGGATCGAATGTCACCTCCGCTCGGTGTCCCAACGCACAATAAAAAACCCGACCAGCCCCCCACGGGCGAACCCATGCCAACGGGTAATCATGATCCCCCCGGATCGATTCCACCGCTCGTACATCAAACGGGCGTGCCTCCGACGATGACGCCTTCTCCTTCATCCGTGCCTCAGCCTTCGCCACATCCGGTGAACCCGCGTAATCAATGCTCAGAAGCACGCGCAACTTCTCGCGACTGTACGGCGCCCGAAACGTGTAGATCTCATCGCTGAATGGAAAACTGCTCTCCGAGAACATCTTGGTCAGTGGATGCCCCGGCTCATCCACCTTGATCCGGATACTGCCGAAGGGGTGATTGATGAACTCCGCACCCAACATCTGCGTGCCCTCCTCCCAATCGTGCCAGTTATCTCCCGCCCCATGGTTTCCAGCAAACCCCTTCCCCTCCCGGACAAATCCCTGCAATGCCGCACGGACCTCCGGCGGGGTTTTCATCCGACAGGTGTTGTTGAAGAACACCGCATCAAATCCGCGAAGATTCTCCGGATTCAGGTCCTCGGTGCGTTGCGAAAAAACCGTCTCAAACGCCCCCGTTCGCTCCCCAAGCATCTGGATCAGCTTGTTCCAGTGCGGAATGGACAGATGCGGGTAATCATCCGTCCGAAAGAAAACCAAAAGCCGACGCTTGCTCTTCCCCGTCGGAATGTCGCCCCTCTCCGGTAAGGCCGCTGAGATTTTCTCGATCTCCAACGGATCCAACTCTGGCCAAGCACGCTCCCCATTCGACGAACGATCCGGTGCCCGTTTTAACATCACCGCCGACGGAAGCTTGCGCGCCTCGTCCGCACCCCTCACTTCGGGCATCAGCCCCAGACAACTCACGATGAGCAGGGCAACCATGCTCCATCTTTTTTTCGATGCGTTAGTCATTTTGGAATCTCCGGTTTTTTAGGACATGTCTGCAAAAGATGGAGAAGCCCGATCTGCACGAACGCCGTGGACTCAGGGTACGCATCCCAGTGCAAGGCGTCCTCCACCCCATCTCCATCCGTGTCGGTCACACGGTTGTTCACCGCACCCAGCTCATTCAAAAGTCTCACGCGGATCGGATTGTCCCCAAGGTAATAGCACACGATCCGATGCGCCCGCTCCGCGTACCGGGCATCACCCGTCACATCGTGCAACAAGGCTAACGCGTGAATCCAATGCCCCCCCATGTACAGCGAAACATGCGCGCGTTCCTCTTTGCCAAGATGGAACGTCACCTGCCCCTCGGTCCCCTCCGCCACCATGTGCGCGAACATCGGGCTACCCCACGTGGGCTCACCATCCTGGATCGGCATCGCCATCCATCGATCAGCCGCTCGCCTCGCCGCATCGCGCCACCGACCCGCACCCTGCGCATCCGGAAAAATCTTTGCTCCCAATGCTAAGGCCGCAATGTCCATCGCCGCACCGTTCCCGTACCGACTCCACAGCCCAGTTGGTCCTGCCGTTGAAGCCAGCCCATCCAACCCGTCCATCACCACCCTTCGGAGCGTCGAGACCTCCCCATCACCGATTCCCTCACACGACATGTCCGGATCCACCGAGCACGCAGCAAGGGCCCCCAACAATAAGTACGCATGCTCGCCGTCCGACCGGTTCCACACCACCTTCCCCCCTTCCACTCGCCGCGCGTATCCCAACGCAACCGCATCCCGCAAACAGAACCGCAATCCGAGACGCAGCGCATCCGAAAGAGCAGGAGCCATCGCCCCCTTGGAATCCGCTTTCAATGCCTCGCCGATCGCCCACAAACACCGACCATTGAAAACCCCACCCCCAGCAAAATCCCGGTGCCGCGGATGCACAAACCATCCCGTCCCCTCAGTCAGCCATTCCCCTGACTCAAACATCCCATAACGGAACGCTCCACGCGTGTAACGCTCCTGCCGCCCGTCCGACTCCACCAAAGCGAAATTACCCTCCTCCGTGTGCTGCATCGCCAAAAGGTTCGCAAGGACCTCATCTCCCAGCTTTTTCCGCCGATCCTTCACTCGCGCGTCGGCAGTCAAAAGCATGCGGTTCAACACCAGAAGATCCGCGAGGTCGTTCGCGAAGGTGTACGGGCGATAGTTCGATGCAGCGCGGTTGGTTGGATCTCCATCCCATGGATGGTCATTACTGGGATTGAACCACTTGTCCCACACCGCCTGCCAAAATCCTCTCGCTACACGATGCCCCAACGGAGACCCCCAATCCCGATCCCGTTGGTCAAAATCGAACACCGATGCCGAACGCTTGAACCACTCGAAGTGCGCCGACTCCGCGAGGTCGAACCCCGCTCGACGTAGGCCCATCCGCCGCGCTGCCTCGCTTTGCATGAAGTGATTCACCAAAGCACGCGCCCGACCCCATTGATCCGCGTCGCCGTCAATCCGCCCTCGATCGTCAACGAAGTCATCCGTGAAGATCTGAGGGAGATCAGGACACGCCCTCCCCTCCTCGAAAAGGACCAACGCAATCTCACACCTCGTCCCGTTCGCCCCGCGCGCCGCGCCACCCCCGTTTACGCCCTGTGCTTCACCCTCCGCATCTTCCTCAGCAGCATCGAGGTAAAGCATGCCACTACGTAACGCCGGAGCCGCTTCAAACCCCTGAGGATAGCGTGCAATGAACTCGCCATCCGAAACACCCACACTCACGGAGGAAATTCTGCCGTCCGAGTTGCAAACACCAATCCGTACCCGCTTCGCCCGAGGATTGTCCACCCGTCCTCGGATCTCGATGGATCCGTCTCGGACGTCTCGAACCCCTCCCCCTGCCAACATCCCCCGAAGGTCAGCCCCTCTCGCCGTGAAACAAACCATCGCCAAAACCACGACGACCACTGCTCTGAACCGGTGAACCATTCTCGGGACATTAAACACGAGCCTGACGAAATGGGGGGTCGGTAAAAATACCGACCGCGCAACCCCGGATTCCATCTCATCAATCTGGCGGTTCGGACATAGCTTCGAGATGTGTCCACCCATCCCGATGCCGTGCCAGAGAGCCCATAGACCGCTGCCCGCTCATCATATCCACCCCCGCAATCGTCTCACCTTGAGTTGGATGATCGGGTTCGGGCTACTCGCGTTTCTTGCACCGTGCCTCTCACAAGCCAGCCCAAGCCGCACCGCATACCGCGTCGCCAACCTCCATGCGGAAGGTCGCGCCATCCCGATCGATCGGGACCTTCCTGAAGTCCGACTGACCCACGGTATCAGGGACATCACCTTCGGCATCGAGCCCACCGACCTGTCGGGCCCGCCCATCCGCTTCCGCTTCCAACTGCTTGGACATGACGCCGATTGGCGCGATCCAGGCGGATCCATGCGGTTCACCGTGCGATTCGATGAACAGGAGGGCAACACCATCTTCGGCGAAGAGTTCCAACTCTCGCACCAATCACCCGGCTGGACAGGTGACCCTCGTTCGTCCGCCCCAGTGTCGCGAAGTGAAAACATCCCGATCCCGAAGGGAGCATCCAAAATGCAGTTCTGGATGGGCAGCGCCGGTCCGCAGGCAACCCTCGGTGTGTATGCCGTGTCCGACCTCCGCGTTCAGTTGTTCGGGGATTCCGAACATGCCGCACAAAGCGCACTGGTCATGATCCGAGAGGAAGGTGCGCTCATGGATTCGCCATCAGGCACCCCAAAAGGATGGGCTCGGCATGGCTCCAGGTTAGGGGTGGCCCAGATCGCTCCCCGCAGCGACGCCGCCCCGTTCATCGTGATGCGCGATGATCAGACCGATTCCTTCGGAGGCTGGCTCACAACCGCCGCATCCCTCGACGTTTCACATGCGAAAACGGCAACCATCACATGGAACGAGTGCTACTCCATCGGCTGGGGCGGCCCCGCGCGCGCCATCTACAACTACCTGCCCCCCGGACACTACACGCTCCGGATCCAGACCGCTTCGATCGAAGGGACAATCATCGAAGAATCCGATATCGCTCAGCTGCACATCATCCCTCCATTCCATCGCTCCTCCACTTTTCGGGTCACACTCGCGCTGATCATCGTCAGCGCAGGTGCATGGACCGTGCGATCCGTCACACGCGCCCGCATGCAGCAGGAGTTGGATCGCCTCGCGAAGGAGCACACCATCGATGTCGAAAGAAGCCGGATTGCGCGCGATCTGCATGACAGCCTCGGAGCGGATCTCACCCATCTAGGCCTCCTCTGCGACCTCGCTGCCTCACAAGTCCATGAACCCGCGCGTGTTCGCCCCCATCTCAATGAGCTCTTCGATCTCGCCAAACAGCTCACGCGGCGAGTTGACGAAATGGTGTGGACCGTCAATCCCGCCCACGACACCCTGCGCGGACTCATCTCCTTCGTGACGCACCACGCACAATCCTACCTCCGAGCAGCTGGCATCGCGTGCCGACTCGATGTGCCGGATCCCATCCCAAATACGCCACTTTCCTCCTCCAGACGTCACCACCTCTTCCTCACCGTGAAAGAAGCGCTCCATAACGTGGTGAAACACTCAGAGGCCTCAGAGGTCCGCATCCGCCTCCGACACAGCACCGAACGATTGGAAGTTGAGATCGAGGACAACGGAAAGGGCATCGCGAATGCCGCTGAGGGCGATGGTTCGGAGAACATGCGAAACCGCATCAACTCCATCAATGGCACCCTCCAGCGGATCAGCGAACCCGGACGCGGCACGCTCGTCACCATTCTCCTGCCCATTCCCCCGAATGAACGCGCCTGAAAGCCAGCGTAGATCAGCTCCCGTTACCGTCGCGCTTGTCGAAGACGATCCGCGCATCCGCAGAAGCCTCCGACTCATGCTCGCTTCCGATGCGTCAGTATCCTGCGTCGGCGCCTTCGGCGACGGACACTCCGCCATCCAGAACATACCCGCCCTGCGCCCCGACGTGGTCTTGATGGACGTGAACCTCCCCGACACCAGCGGGATTGAAGTCGTCAAATCGCTCGCAGCCATGCCAGCTCCACCGCATGTGGTCATGCTGACCAGCTACGACGACAGCGACGCCATCTTTAACAGCTTGAGCGCAGGCGCATGCGGATATCTTCTCAAACCGATCCGCACATCGGAACTGCTCGAGGCGGTCCGAGATGTCCACTCAGGCGGCGCACCAATGACCGGCGCCATCGCAAGGAAGGTCGTGCAAGCCTTCGCGCGCCCCACGTCGCCAGCGCCCCCATCCAACGAGGACCTTTCGCCGCGTGAACGCGAGATCCTGGCATTCCTGTCCGATGGCTTCCTATACAAGGAGATCGCGGATCGACTCCACGTGTCCTACGCAACCGTGCGAACGCACATCGAACGCATCTACCAGAAGCTTCACGTCCGATCCCGTGCACAAGCCGTCGCAAGCCTGAGTCGCACGCACCGGCCCTCGTGAGATCCAACAGCTGCGACGAAAGTCGCTCACGCCGAGAAACTTTCCCCGCACGAGCAGTGGGCAACGGCATTGGGGTTCGTCACCTTGAACCCTCCCTTCTGCAGATCATCGGAGTAATCGAGAACCGATCCACTCACAAAAAGCGCGCTCTTCGGGTCCATCACAACGCGTACCCCCATCGATGGCACAAGGATATCGCGATTCACAGGGCCATCCACCAAGTCCATCTTGTACTGCAGCCCTGAACATCCACCGCCAATCACCGCAACGCGAAGCGCACCCCCAGGCCGTCCTTGCTTGGATAACAACCCCGACAACCGATTCGCAGCGGCCTCCGTCAATCGGACCAACTTCTCGTTGCCCACTTTGTAACTTACCCCCGGGTACACCACCGCCTCTTCCCCAGTCGTCGTCGTGTTTTCAGTCGGCATGACCATCACTTTACACCGACTTGCCAATCCGCAACTCCCAGCACCATCCAAAATGCCACAAAAGAAAAGGGCCGCCCCGAGCATCCTCGGAACGGCCCCCCCAACCAACGGACACACGCAATGGACAATCGCTGCGCCCTTCAAAACCATACTCTCGCACCCCTCAGAACGCCCTCCCTCGGAAAGGGGATATTGCGTGCAGCGTAAAGGCTACCCCGCCCAACATTTGAGCACTCTTCTCGCTCAAACCATTATTCCCAAATGGTTTGGCGCCGACGAACGCCAGAAGCACTTCGTTCACGCAGGCTCATTGCCAGGCCGCCACTTGATCCCGCACCCAATGCTCGGACGCTGCTCCGCGCCGACTCGCTCGCCCGCCAACAAAGCATCCAATGCCGCACGAACATCAGCCCCATTCAGCACTCCCCTGCCCGGCCGATCCACGGAACGCCTCGGCCTCGAATCGTCCAACTGCCCACGATAAACCAACCTCGCATCCTGCCCGAACACAAAGAAATCCGGGGTGCACGCCGCGCTGAACGCTTTGGCCACCTCTTGAGTCCCATCAAAAAGGATCGGAAATACCAACCCCTCCCTCGACGCAAACTCCGCCGTACCCTCGATGCTGTCCTCCGGGTATTGTTCGGGATCATTCGACGTGATCCCCACAAAACGCACGCCGCGCCCCGAATAATCCCCAACCAATCGGCGCAACTCAGGGACCACATGGATGACATACGGGCAATGCGCACACAAAAAGATCACCACCAATGCGGACACCCCCTCGAACGACGTTGAACTCACGGTCTGACCTGAAGCGCACTCCTCAAGAGAGAAGACAGGCAAGGACGTTCCAAGGGGTAACATTCGGGATTCTGTGGCAGCCATCCCCTCATAAAACGCGTTCCACCATCGCAGCGCAAGGTGCCGAGAACGGCCCGCCCAAGCTGCGTGGCTAAAAACGAACCCGATTGCTGAGTTGTCTTCAGGCCGCTCCTGCGTTTGTTTCAAATATTGCCCGTTTTCCATGAACACCCCCCGGACAATCCTCCAATCCATCGACGTGAACTGGGAGTTCCCCGTCGTTTTCACCCAGGACGTGTTCAACCCCGAAAACCCGGTCCTCCGTGACACCCTCAACCGGAAAGAGAACCATCGGAAGCACCGCGTCATCGCCTACATCGACGGCCACGTTGCAAACGCCCTCCCAGACCTCTCATCCCGCATCACCCAGTTCTTCGCCGCCCATAGCCAGTTCGACCTAGCCTGCCCTCCAATCACGGTCTCAGGCGGCGAATCCTCAAAAAACGATTTCCGCTTCGTCGAACAGACCCTCACCCAGTTGCTCCAACTCCGGATGGATCGCCAGTCCTTCGTCCTCGCAATCGGAGGCGGAGCCGTTCTCGATGCCATCGGCTTCGCCGCTGCACTGGTCCACCGCGGTCTGCGTCTCATCCGGATTCCCACCACCGTCCTCGCCCAGAATGATGCAGGTGTCGGGGTCAAGAACGCCGTGAACTTCCTCGGCAAAAATGCCATCGGAACGTTCGCGCCCCCGTTCGCCGTCATCAACGACTTCAATCTCCTCCTGCCACTCCCCGACCGAGATTGGCTGAGCGGCGTCGCCGAAGCATTCAAAGTCGCCATCATCCGCGACCACGCGTTCTTCGACGAACTCTGCGAAACCGCCCCAAGCTACCCAGCCCGCGACTTCGCCGCCATGCAGCGCCTCGTCACGCGATGCGCCGAACTCCATCTCGATCACATCCGCACCAACGGAGACCCCTTCGAATACGGAACCGCTCGTCCCCTCGACTTCGGACACTGGTCCGCACACAAGATCGAGCTGCTGACAAACTTCGCTGTCTCCCACGGGGAAGCCGTCGCAGCCGGTGTGCTCCTCGACTCCATCTACGCCCATCAACACGGATGGCTCTCCTCCCAAGAACTTGAACGGATCGATCGAGGCCTCCGACAAAGCGGTTTCCCCCTCTGGTCCGATGCCTACGACTTGCGCAACCCCCAAGGCGAGCGCCGCGTTTTTGAAGGACTTCGCGAATTCCAAGAACACCTCGGCGGTGAACTGTGCGTCACGTTCCCAAACCACATCGGCGCTCGATTCGAGGTCAACACGATCGATCTCCAACAAATGGACGCAGCCATCGAGGAACTCCGGCGACGTGCCAATCAACCCGGCGCCATCCGATGATCGTCAGTCACCAACCCGCCGTACATCTCACGTACTGCCAAAACATTCACCCCGGAGAGACCTGGGACGAAAACCATCGTAACCTCGCCGAAAAAGCCGCCGCCGTCAGGAATGCGGTCGCCAAACCCGACGACTGGTTCGGCCTCGGCCTGCGCCTCAGCTCAAACGCCGCCTCGCAACTCTCCGACGTCGACGAGATCTCCCGCGGACTCGACCTGTTCGCCGAACATCAGATGTATCCGTTCACCATCAACGGATTCCCCTTCGGCAAGTTCCACCAAACGAGGGTCAAAGAGAATGTGTATTCCCCCGATTGGCAAACCCGAGAACGCCTCGAATACACCAATCAGCTCGGCACAATCCTCTCCTACTGGCTCCCTGAAGGGATTGAGGGCAGCATCAGCACCGTGCCCGGCTCGTTCGGCCCGTGGATCAAATCCAACGAAGCGATCCAAGCCATGAGCGAACAGCTCGGACGCGCCGTCGTCCATCTGGCAAACATCCACCGCGAAACCGGCAAACTCATCCACCTCGGCCTCGAACCCGAACCCGACTGCTTTCTGGAAACAACAAGACAAACGCTCGATTTTTTTGAGAAAACCCTCCCTTCAAACGCTTTACCGCTGATCTCAAAGGCGCTCAGCGTCAGCGCGTCCGAAGCAGAGGCCCTGCTCAGAAAACACCTCGGCGTATGCTTCGACACCTGCCACATCGCCCTCCAGTACGAAGACCTCGCCGGAAGCCTCAAGGCGCTCCGTAACGCCAACATCCTCATCTCCAAGATCCAGCTCAGCGCAGCGCTCCGCTGCGGCGCGGACGATCGCTCCCTTCTCGCCCTCTCCCGATTCGCTGAAGGGACCTACCTCCATCAAGTCAAAGGCAGAGGCCCAAACGGCATCAAGGTGTCCTGGTTCGACCTGCCAGAGGCCCTCGAAGAGGCACGTGAACCGGACTGCGACGAACTCGAAGAACTGCGCGTACATTTTCACGTGCCCCTGTTCCTCGCCCCAGAGTCGCCCCTTCAATCCACCGCTCCCACTCTCGATAAACCATTCTGGGACATGGTCCGCAGCGGCATCACCTCGCACCTCGAGATCGAGACCTACACGTTCGACGTGCTACCCCAAGGCCTCCAACCCAAAAGTGTCGAGGAGAGCGTCGCCGCAGAATATCGCTGGACGCTCGGGAACCTCGCCTGACCATCGCCAGACCCACGCCGCGTCAGTTCTCGCCTCAGGTAAGTCCGAGGCAACAGGTCACTTCTTCGGAGCCACCATCGGCAGAGCGAGAAGTGAAGCCGGCAACGCAGGCCCGTAACCCTCGCCATCCAATACAGGTAGGTAGTTGAGAACCCTCCGAGCACGCCCCGCTAGAACCTCCAGATCCACCGCACTACGCACCTCGTCCGCCGCCAGAAAATGGCCGTCCAATCGCTCGAACCGTGCAACCAGTCCTCCAGACGGCCCTTTGCCAATCTCGAGCTTCAAGGCGTCGTCATCCGCCACGTAGACCAACTGCCCCTCACGACGCTCCCCTTCCCGCTCCCCAATCGCATCCCTAGTCCGCAATCTCGCCCCATCGTCATCCCCGTCCACCCGCCCCACACCCTCCTTCTCTCCAACCAGATCTCGAACCGAAATCGAACTCGCACCCACAGCGCTCCGGTCAAGGTCCGCATCCGAAAAGCTCGCCTTCACCGGCAAATCCACATCCACCATCCGCCGCATCTCCCGAGCGCCGACCCCACTCTCCACTGCATGCAAGATCTCAACCGGGATCACGCTCGCCATCTCACCGCCACTCACCGCATCGAGGATCCGTGAGCCTCCCCTCTCCGCACCCATCGTGCGCGCCCCCGCTGCCTCGCCGACACCCCCGCCAGAAACCGCCGCGGAACTGACAACTACCGCGCCTCCCGCGACAGATGTCCCTCCACCAAAAGAACTCGTCCCGTTCAACGCCAAAGCGCCACTCCCAACCGTCAACGCCCCGCTCCCCACGCTAGGAACAGCCGCCACCCTCGAACTCAAAAGTGCCGGCCCCACGCGGTCACCACCCCCCGCATCCATCACCGCACCCACCGGTGCCGCAGTCGTCATCACCGGAGCAGCTCCTCGCAAACTCGAACTCGCCAATCGCCCCGTCGATGCAGATGACCCAGCCCCAACAGCCCCAACAACCCCTCGCGGAACCGCCGCCAAAGAGCTCGCCGTGCGTCCGCTTTCCCCCCCACTCACGCTCGCACTGGCACCTGCAACCACTGCTCCCGCTCCCGCAGCGGGTGCAGCGACAGGCCCCCCCGCCGCTCCCGTTCCTGACTGCGCCAACTTCCCGACTAAACGTCCGTTCAACACCATTCCCGTCACCGGATCCCTCGCCTCCATATCCGCCACAGCCGCCCCACTTGCGCCAACGCCCCCACCCACTCCAACGCCCCCTGCAACCTCATCCCGCCCCACCACTGCGCCGCGCGGCTCTCCTCTCCCTGTTCCCGACCCATCCACACCGCTCTCGCCACGTTCGCCTCCACCCGCCCCCCCAGCGCGCCCCAGCGACGATCCTCGAGAAACGGCCGTCGGACCTCCCCCCACAGCGCCAACGCTCCGCGATGAAACACCCTCTCGTTCAATGCCATGTCCATACCCCACGTCCGCTACCCCCATCGGCAACGGAACACCCACCGGCTCCCATGCACCGCTCACCGCCAACTGCGCCGTCGCACGCGCTGCCTCCGACTCAAATCGCCCAGCAATCACGCCACCTCTCAACTCCTGAGCAGCGTCCCTCGCCATCTTCCACCCCATACCAAACCCTCCCAACACCAACGCTGCCGCAACGCCCCACCGCAACATCCAACCGCCGTTCACCCGCCGCGCCCCCTGGACAAACGGATCCGCAGGCGCGGTCGGGAATGGGACCACCACCTCATCCCTGCGCAACGCACGAAGATTCACTTGCACCTCCACCGCACGCCCCAAGGCCACCGTCGGCCGCCTCAACGGAAGACCGCGCAAACGATCCTCCAACCGGAACTCCCACGCCAAATCACGTTCCAATGCCGCCTCCAAACTAGCCGATGGCGACTTCAACCCGATCCCTTTCAACGCCTCCAAGAACGCGAGCTCCAACTCCTCATTCAATCGCAATCCAATCACCTCCTCCATGTCCGCCGACGGCCGTGCCGGTCGGAACCCACCCAACATCCCCTCCAAATCCGCAAACTCGTTCTCCTCCGTGCTCATCACATCGCGCTCGCTGAACCCAAGTGCCGTTTGAGTGAACCAATTCCCAACCGATAACGCGAAGCCACCGTGTTCGGTGACTCATTCAATGAATGCGCAATCTCCGCAAACGTGAACTCCCCCCAAATCTTCAAAACAATCACTTCCCTCTGCTCCGGAGGCAACTTCTGGAGCGCCGCCTGAACGCGATCCGCCTCCGCCCGCCGATCCGATGGCACCTCAAACCACGAATCCCGACCCGCAGAAACCGCCGCCGCGTCCCGCACATCCCGCACCTCCGTCGAATACGCGTCCTCTCTCCGCGACCGCCGCGCACTGCTCCGCAACACGTCCAACGCCGCCGTCCGTACCGCAGCGAACAGTAACCCATAATGCTCCGGCTGGGCCTCAGGATGCGCCTTCCAGAACCGGACAAATGCCGTCTGCACAACATCCTCTGCATCCTCCGCCGCGCCGTGACTGTCCGACTGCAAGATCTGGCGCGCAAAAAACACCAGCTTCGCCCCAACCTCACGATAACAACGCCGCCACGGCTCCAATCCTCCCTCCGCACTTCCCCCGATAGAGGCAGTCAATGGTTCTCGCTCCGGGGGCTCTGGGGCAGGTTGGAAAAGGCTGACGGTCGCCATATAAGATGAACGTATCCGACTCGAACGATTGTCACTGAAACATCACCGAGCGCGGTAGCAAAGGATCCGAGGCGACACACCTCCCGATCCCACATTCCGCGCAATCAACAGATGCCCCTCAGCAACCACCGGAGCCGTCCACGTCTCCGGCGCCGAAAACAACCGCACACGCTTCTGCACATCCAACCCCTTTCTCGAAACTAACCCTCCGAACAGATCACCGGTCTCACTCAATCCCACCACCTTCCACTCCCCACGCGAACCCTCCCGAACAGCATCCTCACCCACGTCAACCGCCACCCACGAACCACGCCCAAAGTTCCCGCCCAACTCGTTCCGCCAAAACTCCTCGCCACTCAAAGGATCCACCCCGACCACCTCCGCCAATCGCTCGCTCTGTCCACTCACCCCAACCACCAAGCCCCCCAGCCAAAGCGGTGTCCCAAACTGAGAACCCCACCGCGACGAACGCCAAACCTCACGCAATCCGCCCCCCTCCCACTCCGACATCACGCTCCCCGAGCCATACCCTTCCGTCGTCAAAACTCGGTTCCCCCGAACAACCGGAGTCGATGCGTTCACCGATTCCGCAATCCGCGCACGATGTGAAACCTCGCCCAACACCTTCCCGTCCCGAGCATCCATCGCGATCAATCCCCCCGTTGGTGGCCGACTCTCCCCACCCACAAACGCCAAAATCACCCGCTTCCCGCCCAACTCACCCGCCACAGGCGAGCTATAACTCGCACCCCAACGATGCCGAGCAACCCAACGCTCCTTCCCGTCCGCCACATCAAACGCCACCACACACGCTCGATCCGCCCCTCCCACCTCCACCACCACCATCCCACCCGTCACCAAAGGGGTCGACCCCGGCCCAAAAAAGTTCCGCTCAATCGCATAATCAGCCTGTAAATCCCTCCGCCAAAGGACCCGCCCACTCTTCAGCTCAACACAATGCAAAAGCCCGGTGATCCCATAGACATAGATCCGGCCTTCGTGGACGGTCGGATTCGTTCTCGGCGCATCACCGGCACCATAACGATCACGATACGGCGCAGCGTAAGCATACCGCCAAAGCCCCTTGCCCGTCGCCAACTCCACCCCCTCCAACACCTCTTCCCCATCCTTCCGATAGAACAACACCACAACCCCTCCGGATACCACAGGAGCCGCCCACCCAGTGCCCTTCTCCCGCTCCCACACCAAAGCCGGCCCAGCATCGCCCCACTTGCTCCAGTCCACATCCTCCGAAGTCGTCCCATCGTTCCGTGGTCCTAAAAAATGGGGCCACTCCGCCCCCTCCATCGGAAGCCACGAGAATAGCCCGACCCATACCATCCCAAAAAATGCCGAACGCCCCATCAAATGTGTCATGCCACACTCCCCAGCAACCCCCGCACCGCCTCCAGTTCAACTGACGTCAGCGAGGTCGCCTCCTTGCTCAGCCAACGCCCAATGCTCCCGATACCTTCGATTCGCTGCATCCTCCAGCATCGGATCCCTTTCCAACAGGACAAATGCCGCGCCACGCGCCCTTTGCATCAAATCCACATCCCGGACGAGATTCCCGATACGCACTGGCGCCATCCCACTCTGCGCAGTGCCAAACACGTCTCCCGGCCCCCGCAACGCCCAATCCGCCTCTGCAATCTCGAACCCGTTAGAGGTCCGCTCCAACACTCGCAACTTGTCCCTCGCTTCAGGGTCATCACTTGAGGTCAACAACACGCAGTATCCCTTGTGCGCACCGCGCCCAATCCGGCCACGCAACTGGTGCAACTGCGCCAGACCGAACCGTTCCGAGTTCTCGATCAACATCAGGTTCGCATTCGGCACATCGATCCCAACCTCAATCACCGTCGTCGCCACCAAAACCCTCACGTCCCCCGCGCGAAACCGCGACATCACCAACTCCTTCTCCTCGGGCCCCATCCGCCCATGCAGCAACCCGCACTCATACGGCTTCAGCGCTTCCACCCATCGCTCGTGCTCCTTCACCGCCGACTTCACCGGCATCTTCTCCGACTCATCCACCAACGGATAAACGATGTACATTTGTCGCCCCGCCTCGAGAAATCCGCGGAAAAACTCCACCGCATCCCCCAGCTTCCCCGCATCCCGCACCGCAGTCACGATCTTGCCCCGCCCCGATGGAAGCTCATCCAACGTAGAGACATCAAGATCACCGTAAACCGAGATGGTCATGGTCCTAGGGATCGGCGTCGCCGTCATCACCAAGACGTCCGGAACACGGCCCTTCTCCCGCAATCGCGCCCTTTGCAACACCCCGAACTTGTGCTGCTCATCAATCACCACCACCCCCAATCGATCAAACGCGTCATCCTCGAACAACAACGCGTGAGTGCCCACCAACAGCTGCGGAACCGTTGGAGGGAGGCTAGGCCGATCGCCCGTTCCTTCCACATGGCCGCGCAACCACCGCTCGTGGTCGAACAGAGGCAATGGACCACTCTCCTCCTTGCGATTCGCCGTCCGTAATCCCACCCGAACCCCCAACGGCTCACACCATTTCTTCAAATTCGCATAGTGCTGCTCTGCGAGTATTTGCGTCGGCGCCATCAACGCCGCCTGAAATCCTGCCTCCACCGCTGCAAGCATCGCCGAAGCCGCTACCACCGTTTTTCCAGAACCCACATCCCCGTGCAAAAGCCTGTTCATCGGCACCGGTGACCGCAGGTCCGCAAGGATCTCATCCACACTCCGCTGCTGCGCGCCCGTCAGCGGGAACGGCAACCCAGAATGGAACCGTCGAACCAACTCTCCCTCCCCCGCGTGCACCTCTCCAGGCTCCCCTCGCTGCTCCGCACGCTTCCGCGCAATGCATAGCTGCATCCCAAAAAACTCCGTCAGAACAAGATGCTCACGCGCGCGTCCATGCTCCTCCCACGAATCCGGGAAATGGATCTGCCGCATCGCCCTCGCCCGCGTCCCGCTCACCAGCCCAGCCGGAGCAAGATCAGGCAACTCCTCATCGCTCACCTCCTCCAACATCCGCCACACCAACCACCGCATCATCCGCGCCGAAAGCCCCTCCGTCGCCCGATGCACCGGAACAATCCGGTCCAGATGGATCGATCGCTCCGAATCCTCCTCCACCACCTCGTACTCGGGATGATCCATCAACACCACCCCCGCTCGGCGCTTCGGCCTCCCATGCACAACCAACTCCATCCCCACCGCGATCGACTTCTCGATCCAGTACGCATTGAACCATCGCAAGGTCACCTTCCCAGACGAGAACGCAGTCACACCTCCCTCGCTCAACTCCACATCAAACATCCGCTGGCGGCCGCGTAAGAACTTCCGGGAAACATTCGTCACCACACCCCGAATACACACCGGCTTATCCTCATCCCCCCCAGGGAAACGGTCGAACCGCGTGCGATCCTCCCAGCGCCGAGGAAAATGCATCAGCAGATCAGCCACCGTCACCAAACCCATCCGCTCCAACTGTTTCAGCCGAGTCGCTCCCATCCAGCGACATCCAGCCAAAGCATCTTTCCAACGTGATCCCATAGCGCCAATGAAGCCCCGTCCAAACCAACAGCCAATCGTTCTCCTCCACCCCGCCTCACGGAGCCAACCGCTGCACCACCCATCCGCCATCAGACAAACCGTACCTCAGCCGATCATGGAGGCGACTGCGTCGGCCTTGCCAAAACTCCACCACCGATGGCTTTAACCGGTACCCACCCCAGTGCTCCGGACACGGGATCGGCCCGTCCCCAAACCGCGCCTCCGCCCGCTCAAAAGCCGCCTCCAACTCCGAGCGACCCGCAAGCACCGAACTCTGCTGCGACGCCCATGCCCCCAACTGCGATGCCCGTGGGCGCGACGCAAAATAGGTCTCGCTCTCCTCACGCGTCGTCTTCTCAACCTCCCCAGCAATGTTCACCTGCCGCTCCAACGCGCCCCACCAAAACGTCAACGCTGCCTTCGCGCTGCTGCGCAACTGCGTCGCCTTCGACCCTTCGTAGTTTGTGAAGAACACAAACCCCCGATCATCACACACCTTCAACAACACCGTCCGCGACCATGGCTGCCCCGTCGCGTCCACCGTCGATAATGCCATCGCATTCGGCTCGATCACCCCCTCACGATGCGCATCCGCCAACCACCGCCGGAACTGTGTCAAAGGATCCGAATCCAACTCCTCTCGACGTAACCCTCGCAACGAATAGTCCTGCCTCAAGGCCGCCAACGCTTCAGGTGTAAGTGACATCTTCTCACCATAGACCATCCCCCGAACATCGCCATCCCATCAGCATCCCCAGCTTCACTTCGCCGCGCCAACCGCCCATCCTCTCCCCATGCCTAAACGCCGCTTCGTCCGTCTGCGAGCATCACGCCTCTTCCGCGAGGCCCGTGCCAAAGGCCGTTCCGCAGCCGGCAAATGGTTGATCGTCAACATTCAATCCCTCGATCCGCAAGACGGACCCGCCCCCCTTCCCTCCGCCGGATTCGTCACTTCCCGAAAGGTCGGACGAGCCCACGACCGAAACCTCGTCCGTCGTCGACTCAGAGAGATCGTCCACTCCCTCTCCGATTCCCTCCTGCCAAACCTCCGCATCGTCACCATCGCCCGCCACTCCGCCGCCAAGGCATCCTACGCACAACTCATGATCGAGTGGCGAGGCCTGCTCTCGCGTCTCGGCGCGCTCCTCAAAGATCCGCAACACCGCGCCCAACGTCAGGGCAAAGCGAACGCAACGTAAGCATCACCGCTCCGCGTTCCCATTTTCCCACCGCCGCAAGCGATCACCACATACTGGCGCGCGCCCACCGAGTAGGTCGCCGGAGTCGCGTACCCCCCAGCTGGCAGCTCCGCAGACCACACCTCCCGTCCCGTCACACGATCAAACGCTCGGATCCGCTCGTCCTTCGCTGCCGCAATGAACACCAGACCTCCAGCGGTGACCACCGGCCCCCCATAATTCTCGGTCCCCGTCTTAGGAATGCCTCTCTCCGTCAACGCCTTGATCTCCCCCAATGGCACCTTCCAAAGATACTCCCCCGTGTTCAAGTCAATCGCGTTCAAGGTTCCCCACGGCGGCTTCACAGCAGGGTAACCCTCGGCATCCAACCAACGATGATACCCCGTCGAGGTGAACGGGATCCCGCCCAGCACCTCCGCACCACCTAACTCTCCCCGACCCCCATCGGCCGGTGACGCCACTCCCAACAGAAAATCCGTCACCGCACCCCGCTGCGCATCATTCAAAAAGGCGAACGATGGCATGACCCCTTTCCCCGTTTTCAAGAGGTTCGCAATGTCCTCCCGCTTCATCCTTTGCCCAAGATCCACCAACGCAGGCACGTTCTGGGCCTTGTTGCCTGAGCGGTCGGGTGCATGACACGCCGCGCAGATCTGGACATAGATCGCCTCTCCCGCAGCGACACCTTTCCCCTCCGGCCGCTTCGCATCGATCATCGTCAGGACCCACGGCATCTCATTGCCGTTCACATACATGATCCCCTCCGGCGACGTGGCCGCCCCACCCCACTCAGCGCCGCCATCAAATCCAGGGAAAATGATCGTCCCCTCACGACTCGGAGGCTGGAACAGCGCATGCGGACGAAGCCGCGAAAAGCGTTCCAACGCAGCACGATGCGCCTCGGGATTCAGATCCGTCAACTCCGTCTGCGTCAGAAGCTGACGAGAGAAGGGCGCCGGCTTCAACGGGATCGGTTGCGTCAGCGATGCCGATTCTCCTGGCATATCTGACGAAGGAACAGGCACTTCTCGGATCGGAAACAACGCTTCTCCGGTCTCACGGTTGAATACGAAAACGTGCCCGGATTTGGTCACCTGAGCGACAGCATCGATCCGACGCCCTTGGTGATTCACCGTCAGAAGGTTCGGCGGAGCGGGGAGATCGCGATCCCACAGGTCATGATGCACCAACTGCTGATGCCATATGCGCTTCCCTGTTCGGGCGTCCAAGGCGATCAAGCAGTTCGAGAAGAGATTGTTACCGATGCGGTTGCCCCCCCAAAAGTCGTAGGCCGCCGAGCCGGTCGGACAGAACACGATCCCTCGCGCTTCATCCAGCGCGAACCCCGTCCAGACGTTCGCGCCACCGATGTACTTGTGCGCATCAGGCGGCCATGTCTCGTACCCCTCCTCGCCCGGATGAGGGATCGTGTTGAAACGCCAGACAAGGCGCCCCGTCCGCACATCAAACGCTCGGATCGGGCCCGGCGCCGCCGGTGCTGGCCCCTCTCCCAACCGCATACCCATGATCACAAGATCCCCGAAAATCACGCCCGGCGTCGTTGAGTTCAACGCCAACCCTCCGATGTCGCGACCCATCTCGCTCTTAAGATCCAATGATCCTCCCTCCCCGAAAGACGGGATTCGCTTCCCCGTCCGCGCATCCAACGCATGGAGAAAACGGTCGTTCCCGTAAAGGATCCGCGCCTCTTCCCCCGACCGCCAATGCATCAGTCCTCGGTTCACGCCACCCTTCGCCAATCCCTCTTTCGCGGGATCGAACCGCCACAGCTCACGCCCACTCCCCGCATCAACCGCAAACGCCACCTGATCCGCGCTCGTGCCATAGAGCACCCCGCCGACAATCAATGGATTGCACTGGATCTGCGATCGATTCGATGCGGATGCACCCCCCGACTGATACCTCCACACCTCCTTCAGTCGTCCCACATTCTTCACATCGATCTGGTTCAGTACCGAGTAATGGCTCGATGCCTTGTCGCCCAGATATGCAGACCACTCAACGTCTGCAGCGAAGCAACCGACAAGACTCACACACCACAAAACCCATCGATAGATCACGGATGAAAGCATTCCGCCCTCCCACGCAACCCGCGTGCCGTTCCATGAACCTCAAGACCGGCCGATCCACCGCAAGCACAGCGTTCCCAACACGCTCAAAACCAAGCAAGTGACCCATGGGAAATGCACGGTCACCCCGCTCCACTCAAAACTCAGATCCCCAGGCAACAATCCTCCGCCAGAACCCGATCGTCCTCCGCTCACCCACAACAAACCACCACTCAGCGCCACCCCAAGCCCCACCAGCACCAACCACTTTCCAAACTGCTCCATCCGTCCATCGAACCCTCCACCTCGCCGCACACCCTCCAGCCAACAGCCGGAGGGCACACGCGCAAAGGACATTACCCAATCTTTCCTGAAGCCCGCTTGCGCGCCGTTGCATCCAACAGCTTCTTCCGCAAACGCAGACTCTTCGGCGTGGCCTCCACGTACTCGTCAGGGGCGATGTACTCCAACGACCGTTCCAACGACATCTTCAGCGGCGGCGCCAACTGGATGCCCTTCCCGTCTCCCTGCGAACGCATGTTGGTCAACTTCTTCGCCTTGCACGGATTCACCGGCATGTCGTCCGGCCGCGCATTCTCCCCGATGATCATCCCCTCGTACACCTCTTCACCCGGTTCGATGAACAAGCGACCGCGCTCCTGGATCGAATCCAACGAATAACTCGTCGAGATGCCACCCTCCATCGCGATCAACACCCCGTTGTTACGCGTCGGGATCTCCCCACGATACGGTGCGTATTCCTTGAACAGGTGCGACATGATCCCGTGCCCCTTGGTCGCATTCACCAGATCGGTCTCAAACCCGATCAACCCACGCGTCGGCGCTACCGCTTGAACCGTCACGCTATGCGGCTGGTGATCCATGTTGATGATGTCCGCCTTCCGGGCTGCCAACGATTGGAGGATGTCCCCCAAGTTGTCATGAGGCACATCAACAAACACCGATTCCATCGGCTCCAAAAGCGACCCATCCTCCGCCTTCTGGAAAATCACCTCAGGACGCGACACCAACAGCTCAAAGCCCTCGCGCCGCATCTGCTCAACAAGAACCGCAATCTGCATCTCGCCTCGAGCCTTCACCTCAAAATGCCCCGCCACGTCCGTGTCGGAGAACAGCAACGACACATTCGTCCGCGTTTCACGGACCAATCGCTCACGGATCTGACGCGCCGTCAGCAACTTCCCTTCGCGACCCGCCAACGGCGAGTCGTTGATGCAGATCTTCATCGTGATCGTCGGAGGATCGATCTGCACGAACGGCAATGGCTCCCGATCTTCCGTGTCCGTGATCGTCTCCCCGATAAACACATCCTCGAATCCGCACACCCCAACAATGTCCCCAGCCGAAGCCTCTTGGATCTCGACCTTCTGCAATCCCTGATGCCCGAACAGTGCAGTCACATTCTTCTTCTCACGCTTGCCGTCCGCATGGATGCAGACCACCGATTGCCCCACCTTGATGGTCCCCGAGACGATGCGCCCGTAAGCGATCCGGCCCAGGTAGTCCGAGTAATCGAGGTTCGATACCAAGAACTGCAGATGATCCACCCCAGACGGCTTCGGCGCTGGGATGTGTTCAATCACCGCATCAAACAACGGACGCATGTCCTGAGCTTCCTGACCCACCTCGCGCATCGCGTATCCGTCGCGAGCACTTGCGTAAACCACAGGGAAATCCAGCTGCTGATCGTTCGCGTTCAACTCCAAGAAAAGCTCGAACACCATGTCCAACACCTTGTGCGGACGCGCATTGTCGCGATCGATCTTGTTGATCACCACGATCGGCTTGGCCCCATTCTCTAACGCCTTCTTCAAGACGAACTTCGTCTGCGCCTGAGGTCCGTCATGCGCATCCACCACCAACAGAACCCCGTCGATCATCTTCATGATCCGCTCCACCTCTCCACCGAAATCCGCGTGGCCGGGAGTGTCCACGATGTTCACATGGTAATCTTTGTACCGGAACGCCGCGTTCTTCGCGCGGATCGTGATCCCCTTCTCGCGCTCAAGATCCATGGAATCCATGATGCGCTCCTCCTGCACAATTGCTTGGTTCGAACGGAACGTTCCAGATTGCTTCAAAAGCTGGTCCACCAAGGTGGTCTTGCCGTGGTCAACGTGCGCGATGATCGCGATGTTTCGGATGTGCTGCATAAGTTGGATGAGGTTGGAATTGCGGGGGAATCAAAGCCCCGCAGACCGACCGCGGGAAAATAGCCTGACATGATGCAGCGCACTTTCCCCCATTTCAAGCGCTGGCGCACATCTATCTCCCTACCGCCCACTCACGGACGCTCCCGCTTCTTCTTCTCATCGTCAGGATTCGCGTCTCCTCCTCCGTAACCGACCACCTCCACCGAGATGATCGAAAGAACCTCCTCCTGCGGAACCGAAGGCTTGGCCTGCTTCGTCGACTCCCCCCCAATCCCGGCCGTCGCGCCCGTCGTGCTCGACGCAACCGACATCGCTCCCGCACTGACCGATACCGAGACAGGCGCAGCAGGCACCCCAGCACTCGCACCCGTCACCTGGATGTTGGTCGAGTTCAACACCTGGACCGCCGCAATGTTCAGGTTCCCAGACACTCGGATCCCCGCATCTCCCGCATCCACAAAGCCTCTCGGCGCAATCAGGTCAATATCCCCAGGCGCAATCCCCGCCACGCTCGTCAGCACCCCAATGCCTCCCCCCGTTGCCAACCCCGCTAAGTCGGTTTTCACCGACCCCGTCTGCGTGTCGATCACCACCCGCGTCGGCGGTGCCGCCTGAACCGTCTTTGAAGACGCCCCAGCAGCAATGTTACCCGTTGATGCCCAAATCACCTCGCTTCCACCGCGCAAGGTGAAAATGCGGGATGTCCCCACATTCACGCTCCCATTCACGAAGATCGAGATATTGCCACCAGCCTCCGTCAATACCCCTTGGTCCTGCGCAGAGTTCGAAGAAAGCTCAACCCCAACCGTCACATCGCCGTGAGGCGCCAAGATCGAGACATCACCTCCACTCCGCGTCTTCACACCCCTCGACGTCAACGTCACATCCCCAGATCGTGACACTCCACCGAAAATCGTCTCCACCGCTGCCGTGCCATCCCGGTAACGCGCATCGGCACTCGCACGCCCCGAATCCCGCAAAAGACGGAACAACACACCCAATCCGAACAACCGACGCTCCGTCGCTCCCATCTTCGCGAGATGCTCCGCC
Organism: uncultured Chthoniobacteraceae bacterium; assembly: GCA_964489645.1. Taxonomy (GTDB): domain Bacteria; phylum Verrucomicrobiota; class Verrucomicrobiia; order Chthoniobacterales; family Chthoniobacteraceae; genus JBEEPE01. The sequence goes on from CAZAZT010000005.1 coordinate 44,531, forward strand.
GTGACCGGACGCACCCCGCCAATTTCCGTGGCGCCGATCTGCTTCAGAAAATCCCCAAGCCTCACATCCCCCAAACCGTCCAAGAACCCGCCCAAATCCAAACCCATGTCGAATCCGCCTCCCGGAATGCCCGCCGCCAAAACGATCCGTGCACCCTCAACCGGCAAATAGGGATTCCGCTGGTTGCCAATCGTTGTCACACCCAAGCCAGTTCCTTGCTCCGATGTCGGCCCAATCCCCAACCTGAAATCGCGACCCGCCACCACCTCCAATGTCCCACTCCCTCCCAACTGCAAATCCCCCTCCATCGGCGCCTGCCCGAAATTCAGGATGTTTCCGGTCGCCCGACTTTGAACCCTCAATGCAGAACTCGGATTGAACAGCACCACATCCCGTCCCGCACCAACAACAGTCCGGTCGCTAACACCCATGTTCTGTCCGTACAACGAGAAGTCGGTCAAATCCCGCTCCGCCTGCACTCTGGCCGACTTCGGAGCGAACAAGGTCAGCCCAGAAATGTCTCCGCCCAAAGCATACATCCGCACGGGATCCGCATCCCCGAAATGCAGCAATCCCGATGCATGCAACGCCTGCTTCACCTGCAACGAATCCGCTGCCCCCGCCGTCGCCCCCGTCTCCGCGAACAATCGGTCCACCGCCGATAAGAACAGATTCTCCGTCGTCACATTCGCCGTCTTCCCATCTCCAACCAGCGCCCGATACGCGTAGGGCATCAGCACACTCGGAATCAAACCGGGAGCAGCGTCCGAAACATTGATCACACTCCCAGCCCACGCAACCTGCGAACTCCCAGGCACCAACTGCGACGAAACCCCGTTCGGTTGCAAACCGTTGATCGAACCGCCCGCCGCAAACTCCAATCCGCCCACCGCCGACGGCGCCAACGTCACGTCACCAACCAAGTTCAAATCGCCACCGAAAGCGCTCACCTTCAACGAAGGCGGCATCAACCCTGAAACCGTCCGGAAAGGTGTCACCTGACTCTCACTCAAACGAAGCCACGGCTGGAAATAGGACGCCGACGGAACACTGCCTCCACTCAATAGAAGCTGTTTCTCCATCCACGCCTGAAGCAGTGGCTGGGCACCTGTCTCACTTCCAAACGTCACATTCCTTCGCAACGTCACATCCCCACCCAGCGAGACAACATCAAGCCCCGCCGTCTCCGAGTACGTGGAGAAATACGTCTTGTACCAGAACGTGTTGCCAATACCCGCAGGCAACAGGAAGGGATTGGCCACAGGCCCCAGAAGAACATCCCCGTTCGCCACCACGTCAAATCGTGACTTCCCCACAAACAGCGTGGTCGGCATCCAAGACAACTCTGACTCACCGGCATCCCCAGGCCGCAGGTTCGTGAGAGAAACCGACCGCGCAGCGTTCGTCGTCACCGCGCCCGAAGCAGTGATCAACCCTCGCCCTTTTTCAACATAGAAGACGCCGCCGCTGACATCCCTCCCGGCCCGAACCACCAGATCGCCTCCCCCATATTCAACCATCCGCTCACTCGAGGGGACCCCTTTCGCCATCCGCGCATTCGTCGGCAAAACCGCATCCACATTCATGACATCCCGACCCGCCTCCAGCCTTACGCTCCCTCCCCCCAAGGCACCAACGCTCTGGAAAAAGTTGCTCGGATCAACCCACCAAGTCGTCGAGGACACATCGCCCCCATCCCCCAACCCGAACTGACCACTCGCAGAGTCGACATAGCCCCTTCGATACAACCAGTTCATCGGCAACTGCCGCGACGAATCCGCGATCAGTTCCCCACTCGTGTTCCGCGTCATCCGAACCAGGTCGCGCCCCGCCCCGATCCGCACATCACCACCACCGAACGCGTATTGCGCCACCCCCAAACCCTGCACCGCACCAAGCGTCCCCTGCGTCCCAAGCACCTTCGGCACAGGCACATCAAAATCGCCTTCGGCCATCACACGGGTCGGATCCGAAAGCCGCACCCCCGCCGTGTAGATCGAGGCGAATGGATTCAAAAATCTCACATCTCCAGCCACCGAAACGTCAATGTCACCGCTCCCCGTTCGGATCACCTGAAATCTGCCAGCCAACGCGCTCGATGACGTCGCAAGGGGCCCTGTTGACGGGCGCAAAGCCACATTCGCCCCGCCATCCTTCCCCAAGAGCAACGAGCCCGTCACATTCTCCGCCGTGCGCAAGCCATCCACCGAAGTCATTTCAGCGCCAGCAACCAATCGGTACGACCATGACTGAACGTTCGCAGGCAACAGCGGATTCATGGCCTGCATCTGCGCGTTGTACGCAGACGACACAAAACCGTCGCTCAACCCTCCCGATTCCAACGAAAGATCTCCCACCGCGCGAATCATCAGATTTCCAGGAACCGACAACGGACCGAACCGAGCACCAGACAAATCCCAATCCGAAGCGAACCGAATCCCGCCCTCTTTGTTGATCACCTCGACACCGGGACGGAACACCACCCGACCCATCAGCGTCGCATCCCCCCCCGTCACTCGCTGCAACATCGTCGGGTATCCCCCACTGACCCCACCAGCAATGCCAAGCCAGGACTCCGCATCCGCCTTCACACGCGCCTGCATCCCCGCATCGAGGACCCCATCCAGCCCCTCCAACGCGTAGAGCCGATATCCTTCAACGCTCACCACAGAAGCCCCTTCAATCCGTGAGGCGATTCGGGAAACCTGAACATCCAGTCCATCCGCACTCACCGGCGCACGCAGATGCACCACTCCCTGGAACCGATCCGCCCGCGCTCCCACAGATTCATCCACCCCCAAAACCAATCGCCCTCCCTCCATCCGCAGCAAAGCCCCCTGATTCACCAAACCACTGTTCTGTGCCCCCGCTTCCAAACGGATCCATCCGCCCTTGCCAGCCGCATCGAATCGCTTCGCTGACACATCCAGTAATGCGCTTTCTCCGAGCGCGATATCGCCAAACGCTGTCAACGAAATCCGCCCGCCCGTCTCGCCATGCGACCCAATCGTTCCGGTCACAGCAATCGTCCCGATATCAGCGGCCAATCGGAACTCGCGGGCATCAAACATTCCATCCACCAAGACGTCTCCACTGCGAAACCGGAACGCGTGGCTCCGAAGAAATCCACCCTCTTTCAGGGTCTCTCCGAGCCGCGCCATCCCAGTCGAAGGAGCGGACTGCTGATCCAACTCAAAGCTGCCGCCCGAACCCCCGCGCCCAACCAGAACTCCTCCAAACTCAACACGCCCCCCCGGAGCAAGCAACTGGACCGATCCCGCCTCACCGCCCTCGGACACCGCAGACACATCCACCACCGATTCAGGCAATAACAGGATATTACCTCGACTCGACTGCACACGAATGCGCCCGCCATCCACGTAGCGATTCACATCACGCAGAGGCACCCGCACTCCAGTCATCTCAATGCGACCACCCAGCACGATGTCCCCATCCCCCGCCGAAATCGCCAAACTACCCCCCGGGATCTTCACCCCACTCTTCAAGGTGACAGATCCGCCAACCAACTCCATCGAACCCCCAAATCCTTTCACGCCCCCCTCCTGCAAACTGCCCTCCACCGGTTCAATCGATAACGCCCCGCCCGCCGACAACCTGCCCGAAATACCAGAACTCGAACCCACCCACGGCACCGACAAACCAAGCGACCCCGCAGCAATCAATGAACCACTTTGATCAAAGACAAATCCTGCCTCCGATCGGATCTCCGTCGACTGGAAGTCATTGATCAACAACGTTCCCCCCGCATGCCGCACCGACGCTCCGCGCAGGCGCAACACACCAGCCTCTCCCGCGGTAGGCGCCGCCTCCACCCGTGCCGTCCCCTCCAATAAGAATGACAATGCCGACAACTCAACACCCGCACCCGTCTGGCCGTAACCCTGGATCGCCGCAGCCCCAATCACGACATCACCCGCGAATGAAAACTGACCGCTTCCTACAAGATCCAGCGACGAAAGACTCCGAAGCGAAATGCGGCGACTACTAGCAAGGCCATCCAACACGGACCGCGAGAGGACCAAGCCAGACCCCTCCGGAGAGGCAACCGAATCGTCCAATCGCAGGATGACCCGCTCGGCTTCCACCTCGAATACGCCTGCTTTGATCGTCGCGAGAGGACTCAAGGACGCTCCCCCTGTGGAGTTGATCATGACGCGCGCCCCTTCCAATCGCGTTCCCTCCGCAATGGTCAACTGTGCTGCCACCCCGCCACTCCCGCCCTGCCGGATCAACCTCCCCTCACCCGCTGCCCCAATCCGCAACATCACACCACGCCCGCTGCCCTCGATGGAGGGATCACCCAAACGCAAATCCATCCCGTCGCCCACGCCGCTGCCGGTCCGCAACACCGCGGCACCCGCGAGGATGCTCAACCGATCCGTCGCAGCGAAGATGACGTCATTCCCACGGAGTGGCGCAGACTGATTGTCCACGGTCAATGATCGAGATCGGACATCCACCACCACCCCACCGTTCACAAAACTCCTCGATCCCCCAATCAACACACTCTCGGCCCCGAAGCTCTCAAAGGTCCCCGAAGCAAGGACTCCTGCCGGATAGCCCGACGCCTCCCGAGAACCAGCAAGCACAACGTCCCCGCCAACCCCGAAATCCACATACCCGCCACGCCCCGCTCCCACAGCCCGTGCATCAATGCTTCCTGAAAATCCTAATCCGCTCTGCGCAAGAAGTTTGATCTGTCCCGCATCCGCCGGACCACGTACCTCGCCAAGACCGAGCTCCGACGCCTTTTGCTTCATGAACTCGGATGCGCCCGCCACTTCATAATCCGCGCGGGCGAGAACACCCATGCGCGAAGTGACGGTGTACCCGTTGGTTAACGATGGCGCCCGCGCCCCATTGCTCAACACGTTCTGTGGGTAGCCTCGCATCACGAAGGTTCCGTCGACCTGTTTTCCGACCAGATCAGGAACTCCCGCGCGAGGCTCAACGAGAAACGCACCCGGCATGACCGCGTATCGCGCTGGAAGAAGTGTGAAACGTCCCCCCTTGAAGCCATCGCCACCTTCCAAAACCAGACTGTCTCCAACCCTGAGGGCCGCTGATACATACCCGCTATCACCTCCCAAAAGACCCGCATTTCGATCCTGCGTGAACGGTGCGTAAGGGGCGTATTCCAATCCGTAGTTCGGCACGATCGCGTAGGCATTCGGCGAAGCCAAAAGGTCCTCCGTTCCACCCACCCCAGAAATCCAGCGATAACCGAAAACATCACCGCCTCCTCGGATATCCAACGCAGCCCCAGAGTCTACACGCATATCGACCGCCGCCAGCGTCACCTGCTTCCACGGCATTCCCTGAGCGCTGATGTCAATGCCAGAGGGATCCACCCATTGCCGGGCACTCGTCACAATCCCATACGGGATCTGCAAACCCGCTCCGGTGGAATCCACTCCAGATACGGACAATCGACTTCCAGCACCCACCTCCAAGACGGACGTGACGCCGTAAGCAGCACCCGACAAGGTGTTTTTCGGGGCCACTCCCACCCCGTCCCACCCGACCGTGATGCGGCCGAAGGGTGCTACGAGAACTCCACGATGCACGATCTTTGTCGCATACAATCCCAACTCACCACCCGCACTCCACGGCGCCGATCGAACCCCTCCCGCGAGCACCTCGATGGTGCCTGGCTGCATCCCTCCCTCCGTCTCGTAGTCACCGACGCCAATCACAAACTGCGTAGAGGTCGGAGGATACACCTGCCCCGCCCGAAGACTCAATTTTCCCCTCATGTCAAACGTCCCATTCCCTCGCACATCTCCCGACTCCGCCAATACATCCACGCGGCCAATCCCCTGAAGAGAAAGGTTTCCGATATCAACAAGCCGCCCCTTCACCTCCAAACTTCCCGAGCCATACTTCGCCTCAAACCGGAACGGTGCCGTCCCTTGGTAAAACGGCGTTCGATCCTCGGAGATCCCGAACGGCGCGCGGAAAGCCGTTCCCAGCGCCACGTGCGGAGCATCGACCTGGACGCGCCCCTCCGCATACAAGACCCCTCCGGAAGCGAGAACAATCTCACGTCCAGCATTCAACACCACATCCCCAACCATCGATACCGTGCCATCAATGCGGATAACATCCAGCCCCCCGCCAGCGAATCGATCCACGCTCACGCCTGCGTAGGTGGATAACGGAACACCCGATCCATCAACCATCACCGCTCCCGCCAAACCCTCAGCCAACCCAAACACTCGACCACCAGTTTGGGACACCTCCAACGTAACATCCAACGCCGTCGGATTCGCCGCTACGCCCACCCCAAAATAATGACCTGAAGCAAGATTCAACGTACCCCCACGGGCGGATAACCCACCTGCCACGGCGCGAACCGTTCCATCCATCAACAACATCTGGGATCCATTGAACGTGACGGTCCCCCCATCGCTCTCCACCAACGTCGGCACGAAACGACTCAAAGCCGATCGGAACGCGTCGCCGCCGCGAAAACCTCCGCCCGAGGCCATCGCCAGATCCAGTTCACCGTTGGCACCCGATGCGTCAAAACGGGATCCCGCCGCCGCAACAATATTTCCGCTGACCGAGAGCCTGCCCCCAGACAACACCTCGCCCCTGCGATACCCCTGGGCATCAGGTACAAGCACGCGTGTTCCCGCAACGCTCAGGCTCGCCCCACTTCCAAACACAGCCGTCGGCAAGGGCTTGGAGAACTCTCCCGCCTTGTCCGGAAACGCGACGTTCGAATCGCGGGCGCCGCGCACCGAAATTTCCCCACCCAACGCCTCAACGCTTCCCAACACCGTCACGGTATCTCCAAAAAGTCGAACGTAACCGCTCGGCTCCACCCGGATCTTCGCCCCTTCTCCAATCACCAAATCCCCACGCACCACCGGAAGACGCGTGAACGCGTCATAGCTTCCATCCGCATGTAACTCCACCGTTCCCGCCCGACGCGCGCCCTCCGGTTGCAGAACCAACCTCCAACTCGGCTCGGCTCGCGTCGCATCCAAACGTCGGGATTCCGAACCCGTCTCCACCCGCGTTCCCGCCGCCACCTGCATCGTCGGTCCCGCCTTCCCCACCTCACCAACCGCCGACACCGAGTAATCGGAAAACCCGCCCGTCCGGAAAAACTCTGAACTCAACTCGATCGCTCCCGCCCCCTTCCCAACCGCTCCGATCACCACCCGTGGAACCGTCAGACTCAATGACCCACCCCGCTCCCCGCCATATCCTTTCATCTCCCCTCCAAGAGTCACCCCTCCTCCCAGCACACCCGCAAGAACCGGATTCTCGCCCGGCGATCCCGCCCGCCCCCCCGCCACTGCTAACGATCCGCCTCGACCATACACCACCCTTCCCGTCGGCATCATCTGCGCTCCGCCCGAGACATCCAGCACGCTGCCAGCCGATATCCGAACATCCAGACCGTCCAGACTCAACAAGCCTCCCGACAGACTCAGCAAGGCCGGATCCCCCAACGTTACCGCGGCACGATCATCCACCACCGAACCAGCCACCGAAACTCGCGCATCTGCACCCACCTCGATCAAGCCCCGCCCCTCGCCCGGTCGGGGAGTCGCCGCCCCCTCCGCACTGCTCATCAATCGCTCCAAAGCAGAGGGAGAAACGCTCCGAGCCCGCAAATGAACGTCCGCCGAAGATCCTTCAATCCGCCCCAAAACACGCACATTCGCCCCGTCGAGCGTCATCCTTCCAAAATCATTGATGCCCAGCTTGATACCAGACGGCACAACGATATCACCGTCCGGATTGTACACCGACAGCGCCCCGAATCCGGACTTGCCCATCCAGCCGATTGGCATCGACACCAACGCTCGACGCTCGTCGGGCAGACCCACCTCATGCCCTTGCTCGTCCAATCGGAACGCGTCCACAGGAGCCTGAGATTGAACCGTCACGAACCTCACTTCAGGCGGCGTCGGAGACTCCACGATGAACAGGGGTGCAACGCTATCACGCCGAGTGAACTCGAGCCGCAGTGTGCTTGGTGAAGCGGGCTCACCGCGCTGGAGACGACCGCTCAACGTCGCGCCAACCAACGCGCCGTCCAACGCCACCGAAGGAGCAACAATCGTCAACCCGCCACCCGCTGAACCCTGATAATACCCCGGCTCAAAAGTCCCTGCCGTCTTGGAGATCGGATGAGGAAACGTTTCCACCACACCATACTTATCAAAACGCACCGTCGTCGTTTCTCCATAGATCCCGTCATAGACAATATCCGGCGTAGCCTGAGCGATATCCAACACACGTCCGCCACTCAAAAGTTTGGTCGTTTCCACGACTCCACCCGTGTACGTCAGCCATCCGCCTGACACATCGACCGAGGACCCCGGCTGCATCACCACCGACCCTCCGGCTCTCAAAACCACCGAACCTCCGGCTGTGGTCAACTCCCCCACGCGCCGCTGGATCAATCCGACATATCCAGACGCATCTGCGAGTGGTGTTCCAACCCACGACTTGCCCTGCCACTGACCCACATTCCGCATATCCACCTGGATCGTCTTTCCACGCAGGACACCATTCCGCTGGATCGGTGAATCCGCCAACTCGGTTCCTCGCAGTTCCACCGAAACAATGTTCCTCGATACCGGAATCTCCACGCCCGCAGTGCCCGCCACATCAATCCACGCACCACGGTCCATGTAGATCTGTCCGACCGTATTCACAAAGGGTGACACCGGCAAAATCCCCGGTTGGTAACGCCACTCCCCAGCCTCCACCACAACCTGTGCTGACGGCGCAAGCATCCCAGAATCCCCAGCCAAATGGATGACTCTCCCACGGATGTTCACTGACGAGTCCAACGCGAGCTTCGTTCCTGCCACCGACTCGGCGCTCGCAAGCTCTGGGAGTATCCGGATCATCGAGCCACCGCCAAGCTCCACCGTCCCAGCGGACCTCAACAGGAACGGCAACTGCGGCCCCGCTCCGTTCGCTGCAGCAAACGTCTGCGGATTCGCCACCGCACCGTATCCCGCGATGAGGTCGACTCGCCCATTCAAAGCGACCGAGGTGGAGCTCTCAATCGATCCGGTTTGCATCACGTCGCGGCCCGCCATCACCACCCCCCCACGCAGCACCTCGATCAGCCCAGAGTTCCGCACTGTACCCGCACGCGGCTGCACCCCACCCGCAACACCCACGTCACCGACGTACACATCCAATCCGCGCAAACTCGGGTCGGACGCTGCATGCGCGCCAAAGCCCACTTGCAAACCAGCAGCCAGAATCGTCTGTCCCTCAGGTGTCGCAATCCAACCCTCATTCGTGACGTTCGCTCCAATCAACGCAATGCGCCCTCCCACCTTGTCCGCAGACGCAGGCGTGGATAATCGCGCACCACGCTCCACCCTGACATCCCCGAACCATCCGTTCGGAACCATCGCCGGATCAGGCTCAAACGCAGGGGTTCCGTTCACTCCCAACTCGATCGGTAAACCGGAGAAGAGGAACTGTGCATCCGGATTATTCAACAATCCGTTCGCCACCAAATTCTTGTTGATCGGCAATGAGGACGCCACCAAAGACGGCAGGTTCACCTGACTGCCCGCCCCAAACAGGATGCCGTTCGTGTTGATCACGTAAACCTGTCCATCCGCAGTGAGCTTTCCAAGAATCTGAGACGGCGCACCGCTCGGGTCCTGGACCTGATTGAATGCCGTCCACTGCCTCGCACTCGCACCTCCTGCTCGCTGATCAAAATGCAACTCGGTCTTCTCTCCCACATCGAAGGTCTTCCACCGAAGCAATGCCTGCGGAGCCGTCTGCTCCACCGTGACTTTCGCGGCAGCCGTTGCTCCGCCCGAACCCACCTGCTTAGGCAACTTCGCCCCGACCCACAAGTTCGCCAACTCTCCAGCGTTCGGCTTCGACAGATCCTTGGGAACCCCTGGCGCAACCTCCAACCCCCCAACCGCTAATCCGTTCACCACCCTAGCCAGGTTCTCTCCCGTTCGATTCGGATTCTTCCGAGGACTTCCTGCACTCAGCTTAGCCGCGGCATTCGCCGCATCCTGCAGATCCCGCATCGACTGCAACGTCTGAACGGTCCTCGAAAGAGACGACTGACGCGCCGCCATGCCTGCTCGAGCTGCTGCCTCTGTCGCAGAGCCAGAGCTCGGAGTAGGACCACCCGTCGATGCGCTCGGACGCGCTTGCAAAATACTCCCCGCGTAAACCATCGGAGCCACCGGACCCGAGATGCCAATGACTGCAACACCCGCGCACGTCGCCACCCCTCCCCGCATCATCCGCGACCGGAACAGGAAACCCTTCATCACGTCACCTCCTCCAAATGCGTTTCAATTCGCGCCGTCATCGCGGAATGCGTTGCTCGGAGATCTTGTCCGAGTAGTCCTGGACAAGGTTTTGCAACCGCACCCGCGTCGTCCCCACAAAGGGTTCACGAGCAGTCAGTGCCGTGCCCAACCCGAACTTCTCATACCGATCCAGGATCTCCCTCGCAATCCGCTGAAGCTCCCCATTTTTCCGCTGCGCATCCGCAAATCTCCGATCCCCTTCAATCACCCGCTCATTCAACTTCACCCATTCGGATTCCCGTTTCTTCAGCTTATCCGCCGTCTGCGCACCCACTCCCACCGCCTGAGCAAGGTCCGCCTTCAATCCGCCATTCTCCTTCTCAAGGTCCGTCACCTTGGCTCTCAGATCAGCAATCGTTCGCTCGGCGGTGTCCCGCTCCGCAGCAGATGCCTTTGTGAGCGCCGCCAACTTCTCGCCGAGATCTTTGGCCTTCTGCTCGTGCTCAACCTTCGCTGCATCCAAACCATCCCGCTCAGTCTGCAACGTTCGCAGCTGGGTCATCAAACCCTTCACGCTATCACGCAACCGCGCCTCCGCAGGACTCACCTCTGCGCCAACAGGGCCGGGAAACCCCACGCACAACGCCACAACTCCGAATGTCATCAATGAGTGTCTCATACGTCAAAAACTCGCGCCAAAGTCCACCTGCAAAACGTCCACACGCAACGGCGGACCAGCAACCTCACGAGAACTGAACCACCTCGCCCCGAGGGAGACCGACTTGGACAGCGCCACCTTCCCATAGATCACGTACCCCTGCTGGTTCGTCCCTCCCAATCCGAATCCCGAATCAACAAACGCATCCACCATCGCGTCTGACTCCATGTAGCGATAACCCATCCCGACTTGCCAGTCCCCCCGCTTATTCAACACAGGGCTACCCAACCGAAAGTTCGCGGTCCACGCCTGATCGCCCCCCTTGAAATCACCCGCCCCTTTCGCGGTGATGGTGTCCGTCGTCTTCTCACGATTGTTCACCGCACGCGAGGCCACCGACGCTCGATCGAAATCGAGGTTCTTCACGTACTCGCCAGTGAATGTGAGATGTACCGGATCGAACCCCGCATAGTCCAGTTGGCCGGTCACCGCCAGTTCCTTGAAGCCCGATGCCAATCCGAAATACTGGAAAAGCTTGCTCTGGCCGAAATCGTTCAGCGCACTCGGCAAAATGTTCCGAAGCGGAAAGTAGGTGTTCCCACGCTGCGCGAAGGATGGGCGGCTCTCATCCGTCTCTCCAGCGTCCTGCGCATTCAACGGCGTGTATCCCTTGGATGTACGCCCCTCGACATTGTCGAACTGATAGACCGCTACGCCCGCCTTCGCTGTCCAATCGTTCTGGATGGGAATCTCTGCACCCAACTGCAGCGCATAAAGCCACTTGTCATAGCTCGCAAACTTGCCGGTGTGGTTCGATGCGAAATTGAAATCGCTGTTGAAGACCGGAAAAATACCCCCAGCGAAGAAGGGCTTGATGCCCCCATCCAATGCGTACTTGCCCGTCACAGCAATCCCATCGAACCCAAGGTCCTCATCCCAAGTCATCTCCGTTCCGAAGAACGGATTATCGAACTTCCCGAGAAGGAAGGAGGTCACATTGCCCTCACCCCCAGTGACTTCATATTTGATGAACCCACGATCCAACCACACCGCATATTTGCTGAAGTTCCCGCCTTGCCCCTGATTGGCCAACCCAAGCGACTGGTTCACCGAGACCGGCGTGTTGTTCTGTCCGGTTGCAAGACGCAGTCCCACGCTAAATCCATCCCCCAGCTGCGCCTCCACTCCAATCCGCGTGCGAATCCGCAGTCGCTGCCTGTTCTTATCAACGTTCAAATGCGGCGGTGGGACCGTAGGGTCGCTCACATCATACGGCGAACCCGTGTTGATCGCGTTGAAGTTCGGGAATGCATCCACATCATTGCCCTTCGGAAAGTACGACCCGTCATAACGAAGCCTCACATCACCGAACAGACGGATCCGCTTCGTCCAATCAGGCACCTGATTCACTCCCACCCATCCCTCCTGTTTCGCCTTCTCCAACACATCCTCCCGGATCTCCTCGCGAAGGTCTCGCTTCACCACGTCAGGGATGAACGGAATGCGAAGTGCATCCTCCGTCAGCTCAGGCCTCTCGATGACTTGCGCTGCAGCTTGCGCAGCGGCGATCTGCGCAACGCTGCCGCGAATTGCGTTCGACTGAGCCAGTGCGACTTCTGCGTCTGCTTCTGCCTGACGCACCAAATCATCAGCCTCCTCCTTCGCGAGGATCCCTCTCTGAACCAGACGGTTGATGAGGTTCACCACGGCATTCTGGGAAGGAGTACCTCCCATCCGGATCTTCGCCCCTCGTTGCTTCCCTCCTTCGATTCCCTTGGTACCAGGATCCCCCGACTCCTCGGTCGGCGCATCCTTGGTTCCCGGCTGCGAAGATTGCTCTCCGGAACTCGGAGGCAAGCCGCTGCCACCCACGTTCGGGCTTACCTCACCCGCAGTTTGCCCCTCACGCGGAGGGGCCCCCACCCCTTTCGGCACATCGGCCAACGTGATCAAAGAACCCGTCCGCCCCAACTCCGACCCGAGGCCCGTGACGTACTCAGGGGCTGCGGTCTGCTCTGGAACACCCTGATTGGCTGGAGAATCCACGACTCGCTCCGGCAACGGCACCGGCATGGCACTCGCCCGAAGCGGCGGATCCATCGGAGGTGTCAGAGAACGAGCGACCTTTTCCGATGAGTCCGAGACGTTGCCGGATTGCGCTGCGTAAAAGGCGACACCCGCCGTCATTCCCGCCAATGCGACCTTCATCTGCAACCTGTTTCGCCAAAGCCTTTGATTCCTGTTCGTCATGGTCGTTTCGAAATGGTCGCGATCAGGGTTTCCGTGCCCGTAATCGCATCGTGATCGGCATCGGCATTCCCTCCGGCGGCGCGTCTTGGAGTTGCAGGCCACTCAAAACCTCATCCTTCAGAGCGCCGTCCACCGCAGCGCTCCCCGTGCTGCCTACCAACTGGACGCGTGTGATCCGCCCGACATCGTCCGACCACACCCGAACCGTGAGATCCATCTCCGCACTCCGGATCCGCGGATGATTCCGCAGCGCTTGCCCAATACGCGCCTGCACCTTCCCCGCATACCATCCCCACTTGCTGTTGGAGCCGCGCCCAGAGCCACCAATTCTCGCCCCGCCTCGCCCGTCACCAGACGCACGACCCAGTCCGAAACCATCTGCCGGTCCATTGCCGCTGATGTTCGTCCCGATCGCCGGAGCCTCCTCCGCCGGAGCAGGTTCTGGCTTGGCTTCCTCGTTCTCAACCGGTGCCTGCTCGATCATTTTCTGCTCCGGCGGCGTCTGTTGGGGAGGCGGAGGAGGAGGGGGTGGCGGTGGAGGAGAAGGAGGCAACTGGATGCGTATGGGCGCAGGGGGTGGCTCTCGATGAGGCGAATCACCGCCAGAGGTCACTTTGCCAAAGAACGCGTACCCACCCACAGCCATGCCCAACGACACCAGAACCAACGGCCATCTTGACCGCTTCCCCTCTTCCATTCCTGTTTCAAAGATCTCTTCCACAAGTCCCCCTCATTTGTTCGCTGCCTTCGTTGCAAGCCCAACCTGGGTGAGCCCCACACGGCCCAACACATCCAGCACATCCATCACCCCTTGATACTGCGTCAGGCTGTCCCCGCGCAGAACCACCGGTAAGTCAGGCGTCGTTGCCTTGATCTGCGTCAACCGCTGCTCCAGTTCCTGCAAGGTCACCGGGATCGTGTCCAAGAACATCTTTCCCTCGTTGTTCACCGAGATCGACTTCGTCTTCGGCTTCGAAAGGCTCGCCGGCGCATTGCTCGACTTCGGAAGATTCACCTTCGTCCCGGAAACCGAAGCGGTGCACATCAGGATGAAAATCACCAAGAGAACGAACACCAGATCCACCATCGGTGTGATATTCACCTGATCATAAGGGGCATTGTCGTCTTGGACTTGCATAGTACCTCCTCGGGTTAACGCCTACTCCCGGTAAAACTCCGCAACCTTCGTGATGAACTCGTCCACGAACACGTGCATGTCAGTGGTCGCCTCCTTGATTTTCGACGTCAGATAGTTGTACCCGAACATCGCCGGGATCGCGACGAAGAGCCCTGCTACCGTCGCAACCAAGGCCGCAGCAATGCCCGGCGCAATCGCGTTCACATTCACGTCCCCCGCCGCGGCGATTGATGCGAACGTGATCATCACCCCAACCACCGTTCCCAAAAGACCAAGAAACGGACCTCCAGAGATCGCGATGGTCAACAACACCATCAGGCTGTTCAGCTTTTGCGTCTCACGCACAAGTCCACCATCCAAGCTCGCCCGGATCGCTTGGATCGATCGGCCAGACAACGCCTTCCGCGTCCCAAGCTCTTTGTCCGCTGCCAAACGGTGCCGCATCTCCTCGACCCCGATGTGATAGATCCGGAAGACCGACGACTGACGCATCCGTCGAAGCCCCTTCTCATCCACATGCCCTCCAAGCGTTTTCACGCGGCTGACATCCGCATCATCGAGCAACGTGAGATCGCGTGAAAGATGACGCCAAGCCTCCATGAACGTCCCATTCCCTTTGGCCAATCCATTGATGTAACTCGCCTTCCCCCACATGACCCACCAACTGATCACCGCCATGACCACAAGGATCGCGATGACAATCCATCCATCCACCGTCAGCGATCGCATCAAGATTCCGAACGTGCCACTCAACCATGTCGACGCCTGCTCATCCTGTCCCAAGGCCACCAACCGACCCGCCTTATCCGGCCCTTGGCTCACCGCGAGAAACTGAACGTATCCTGCAGGCCGAGCCACCTTCGATATCACCAGTTCGTCCAGATCTCCTACAAATCCCGTCTCGCCCGCAGCCGTATCCGCACCCAGATGTCCAACGCCCCGAAGAGCGGGTAACCCGACAGACGCCGCGCCGTACTTCTCGCCCCCGACGTATACCGTCATCTGCCCCTCACCAGCCACCACCGCGAGATGCACCCAAGCATTCGCTGGGACAGCCGAACCACCAGACGTCCGGACAACCGTGGAACCATCCCCGATCTCCGCGTACGGGACACCCTGCTCAAACCCAACTCGGAACAACCTTCCCTCCTCGCGCCGACTAAAAACCACCGCGTTGCCTCCTTGCGTGCTGGGCTTCACCCATGCGGACCACGTCGCAGATCCACCGGCCGTCCACTCAAATGCGCCCCCTGGGATTTTCAAGGAGTCCTTTCCGTTCAGCCGAATCCCGCCCCCAACCATCGCTCCATCAGTCGCGACGCCAGTGCCTTCTGCATTATTCCCTGCCATCGAGGAGTCCTGTGCCAATGCGTTCCGATGCGAGAAATGGTAGACGCCTACCGTATCCGCGTCGTACGTCCCTTTGGTGTCATCCACCTTCGCCGCCTTCGGATTTCCGTAGTACATCCAGACGGTCGTCGAATCCCCAGCCTTCAGCTCGGGTAAACGGACCCAAACAAAGGCCTCCCCCATCAGTGCGTCGATCTTCTCGACATGGAAGGGCAACTCCTTCTTCCCATCGGCAATCACAAACCGCAGGTCGGATGCATCTTCCCGCGCCAAAGCGAACTGGAAGTTTCCATCATGCAATCGGAGAAGAAGAGGCGCTTGGCCTACGTTATCGGGGATCGCTCCTCCCTTGGGCCCCGCATCAACGTGGACCTTCTTACGGACTGTCCACTCAGGATTCCACCACTCGACGGCGTCGTTCTCTCCGGCATACGAGCCCAATCCAACGGAGCTCCCCACCGCAGCCATCAACCGGAGCATGACCCCCAACCGCAGCCCACCACCCTTCAGCAATGTCATCAAGGTTCTCATCATGTTCTCTCGTTCAAAATCCTGTCCAAAGCCGGAAGCTCAAGAACGTCTCCATCCTGCGGGTCTGACTCACCGCAACCAGCGGCCAGCCAACGTCCAAGGAACCATTCACGTGGGCCCCAACCTGTACGCGCCCCCCCAGCCCAACGCTCATGAGTCCCGTCTCCGCCTTCTGCTCAGGAAGCGGCGTCGCCACGCCTAAAACACCTCCGTCGACAAACCCGTGCATCCGCAACTCATCGCCCTCACGCACCACCCCCTTCAAAAGCACGGGCGTGCGCACCTCAAATGTGCCCATCAACCCTCGATCACCCACCGCACTCGCTTCAAGGTAACCCCGCACACTGTTCACTCCCCCGCCGGTGAACTGCTCGCTGTTGACCAACGGCTGATCCGCCAGTTGCCACTGAGCCTTCCACATCAGCTGGAGCCCACCCTTCACGTCCCTCGTATGCGTTAGATCCCCGCGCAAATACACGAAACTGCCACCCGCCTTGAAGCGACTTCGATTGAACGCCGCCCCATCGCTTCCCAAACCCCTGAAATGCCAGACCAAGCTGGTGGAAAAGTCCGTGCTGACGCCCTCCCGATGCCATCCGGCCAGGTAGTTAGCAGTGAACGGATAATAGCGGATCGGAGAGGTCGTCATACCGCCAGCCGTCTCGATCTGCTGATCGAACGCCTTGTGATCGACTCCCAAACTGAACGACTGCGTGAACTCTTGGCTCACCGGTAAATCCCAGTTCGCTGAAATCCCGAGGACTTCCCCGCGCCCCATGACCGCAAGGCCACCCAATGTGGAAACGTTCGAGTTCTGTTTCACGCCCTGCAAACGCCAACTGATGCCGTCCAACGCAGAGAGCCTGAACGCGTAATATCCCGACCAAACGCTGACTTCCCCAGGCTCCATCGGCGACATCTGGTGACTCAGCCCCAGGGTGTGTCCTGCCTGCCACAAGTTGGTGTAGCTACCCGAAAGATTCAGTCGCAAAGGACTGGTGTGCGGACTGTACCGATTGTTCAGTTCCACACTTCCGTGGAGGGGAAGTTTGTCCTTCACCGTCAGATCGATGTCCACCGTTCCGGGCTCCAATCCCGGACGAAGCGACGGCGTCACCTGCCTGTCTTGCCATTGGTTCAGCGCGAGGATGTCGCGGGTCACCTCCTTGAAGTTGATCACCTTTCCCTCCGCCAATGACTGAGCCATCTCCTTGATCCGGCTTGGCAGGAAGTATCGGGCACCCTTCACCCGCAACTGTCCCACCGTCCCTTCTCGGACCTGCAAGACCACCACCCCAGACAACGCATTTTGGGGCGGGATCTCCACCGAAGCCGCTTGATAGCCGTTTGATTGATACAGCTTTTCGACCGCAGCTCTTGCCGCCTCAACATCCTCCTCCGTCCGAGCAGATCCCATGAACGGGTACACGGCCTCCTCCACCGACAGGCGCTTCATGCTCTTTGCACCACGGATCTGGAACTCCCGGATCGGGAAGCGAGCAGGCGGCGACACCTCTCCCGGCTCAGCCGAAAACACCTGCATGCCACTGACAAGCACTGCGATGCAAACGGACCGCGACGCCGCCAAGCGTTTGGTCGCCCGACACCGTTCCTGCTCAATCCACATGTCTGCTCGGTTTCTCACGGATACAACCGGATTCTCCGGCCAGCGGCACAGTCGCCATCCGCGGTGGCAGAAGCGTGTCACGAAGGTGACAACTTCGTGTCCGTCCTCGCGTCACTCGCAGCGCCAAGGACCCACCCACACCCAAGTGCCTCAGGGTTCCTCACTATTGATGTGCGAGATCGTCACCTGAGGTCGCTCGGAAGAACCATCCCCTCACCCCCAAATACCCTTGAGGCGCAAGTCAGCACCGAATCGCATCCCTCAAACCACAGTACGTCAGTGCGGATCTCTACCAACTCAAGCCACAAAATTGGATGAGCTACTCCACCATGGGTTTCCACCGGAACCGCCGCTTCCGGTAAAGATCGTCAGCCACTTGGATCAACGCCTGTGCATCCTTCGAGATCTCCTCAGCCATCGCGTCCATGGGATCGCGACGGAGCTTCTCGTTCGGTTGTCCCACGTACTGCTCAACCAATCGGTTCAAGGACAGCGCAACCAATCGTCCGTCCCGGTAAATCCCCACGCTGCGGTTGTGATGAAGCACCGCACGCCGTGGCTCAGGCACTCCGTCCAATAGAAGGTCTCGCCCGAAAAAGGTCGACTCGTACGGTCGCCCTATCAACCCAAGGAGCGTGGGCGCCACATCCAACTGACACCCCAAAACCTCTTTCCTGCCAGCCTCCAACCCAGAGGCTGGACCCATCACCAAGAACGGGATCTGGTAACTCCGGATCGGGAGCGTCTCACTCCCATAAACCCGCGCCCCATGATCCGCGATCACCACGAAAATCGTGTCCTTCCAAAATGGCTCCCGCTTCGCCATCTCAAAAAATCGTCCGATCGCATAGTCAACATACTTCACCGCGTGTAGCCGGCTCCGCCGATACGCAGGTTCGCTGATACGCCCCTCGGGATACGTGAACGGCTGATGGTTCGATACACTCAATGCGGTGATGAAGAACGGTCTGCCCTTCGCGTGATCCTCGCGCGCCTCCTCGATGACCCGATCGTACAGATCCTCATCACAATGCCCCCAGACATTGGTGAAAACCGGGTTCTTGAAGTCCTTCTGCTCGGTGAAGGAATGGAACCCATTGTTCAACGAAAACCGACCCAGCCCGTCAAAAATCCCGCGCCCCGGGTAGATGAACCGCGTGTGATACCCGTCTCGACCAAGCACCGATGCCATCGTCTCGCATCCCTCTGTCATCGTCTTCGCAACAATACTGTCCCCAGGTACCGGCGGGTATGACGCCACAACGCCCTCAATCCCACGGATCGTTCGATTCCCGTCCGCAAACAGATTGGTGAACAAGACCCCCTCATCCACCAATCCATCCAGCTTCGGGGTGACGCTCTCCTTCAGCCCCTTCTTCCCATTCAATGCACCCCAAAACTCGCTCCCGAAACTCTCTTCCAACAGCACAACCAAGTTCTTCCTCGGCCGAGAAGCATCCCCAGGAATTCGACGCTGAAGCGACCATGGATCCTGGTCCCACTGCGCCCCAGGCGTGTCCAGCAACCGACGCGCCCTCGCATAGGCATCTACCTCGGGAAGAGAGGGATAAAAGTCTCGGTACTTCAAGTCCCGCGTCCACAGCGCGATCCCACCTGCGGTGAGCCCATTGGTCGTCAACTCGTTGGCCAACCGCTCCGCACTCCACTGCATGGGTACCTGGGTCGCAACAACCAAAAGCACGGCCGTCACGCCCACCCACTCCATAAGCCCCCGAACTCGAGCCCTCAAATCCACTCCCTCCGGACGACGAAACGTTCGCACCACCGTCGCCACGATCAGGCCCGTGCCCGCAACGCACACCGCCACGATCCGGCGCACCGGATACATCTCCTTGATGTTTTGCGTAACCTCCGTCCAGTAATGAAGATAGTCGATCGCAACCGTATTGAAACGCGACGCGTATTCATGGAAGAAGTAGTATTCGGCCTGTAAAATAAAAAGGATCAGCCCCCACCACACGACCAGTCCGAACCGGGACAGACCGCGATACCATTTCCGCTGCCACCACCGCTCAGGCACCAACAAGGCGGACAACGCCACCGGAAGCATCACCAAAAACCCGATCATCAGGTCCAGATAGGCTCCCGTCAGGTAAAGTCGTACATGCTCCAAAACGTTGAGCCGCAGCATTGTGCCAAACGTCTTTTCCAGAACCGCCCGTAACACTCCCGAAAGCACCACGAAAACGACCACCTGCAAAAGCGCAGGACGGAGCAATCCGAACCATCTGACGCGTCCGCTCAACAACTCTTCCTGATTCCGACTGGCATGCTGGTCTTCCATCTGGATCAACGCTACTCCGAGCCCGCTCGTTTGTTAATGCCGCTTTCCGGAATCCCAGACGCCCACGCTCGACACAGAGCCCCTCCTCAGTTCGTGTAGAGCGATGCGCTTGAATCGTTACCTCGCCTCCGCTGGATTCGGATCCCGCAGATCCGTCGAATCCCTCATCACGGAAGGCTCCGTCACTGTCAATGGACAGACCGTCACCTCTCTTTCAACCACCGTCGCCGCCGGAGACGTCGTCAAAGTCGGGAATCGCGTCGTCGAATCCCAACAGCATGTCCATGCCATCATCAACAAACCGAAAGGTTTCATCTGCTCGTCCGCCGACGAAGCAGGTAGGCGGACCATTCTCGACCTCGTCCCCGACGACTGGCCGCGCGTATACAACGTCGGTCGTCTGGACAAAGAGAGTGAAGGCCTTCTCGTCATCACCAACGATGGCGACCTCTCTCTCTCCCTCACCCACCCCCGATACAAAGTGGAAAAGGAGTACGAAGTCCTTCTCGACCGCCCCTTCGAGCCAGCACACCGCGAGAAACTCCTGCGCGGTTTTCATATCGAGGGCGGACGCGCCAAAATGGAGCGCATCTCGGTAGAAGGCCCCAACCGCTTGCGTGTCGTCCTGCTCCAAGGGATCAAGCGACAGATCCGTCTGATGATGTACGACTGTGGGTATGAGGTCGAAAGTTTGAAACGGGTCCGGATCGGCACCATCTGGCTGGATCGCCTCCGGCCCGGCGAATGGCGCATGCTCAACCCCAAGGAGGTGAAAGCCCTCAAGGAAGGCCGGAATCCCGACCCCGACGCCATCCCTCGACCGAA
>CAZAZT010000006.1:0-37300 GCA_964489645.1 uncultured Chthoniobacteraceae bacterium
CGGGATTTCCGGTTGACCGATGTGCACGGGAACGTGCTTCGGGAGTTGCTTGCGTGAGGCGGGTCAGCGGATGCGGAATTTGATATCGCGGACGACGGTCTTTCCGAAGCGCTCTTGGAGATTTCGGAGGATACGGGTTTTGCAGTTGCGTTCGAGTTCGAAGAGGACGGTGGTTTGGGTGACGCGGATGTGGAGTGTGCCGTTCTGGATGCGGTCGGGTGCGGAGTGATTTGCGATGAAATCGCCAACGATCTCGCGCCAAGCGGAGGTGATGACCTGTTCGTCGAGTTGGCTGATCATCCCTACCTTGGAGAGGAACTTGCGCACGGCGTCTCCGATGTGGGATCCCAGCTTGGGAGAGAGCGGCGCTTCGGGATAGCCCCGCCACTCTTCAATCACGCGTTCCCGGATGGATCTCGCCATACGTTGGATTGTGCATGCCCGCTGTGTCTGGGGGAAGCGGGATGGATACGTTCTAGGATGGAGCGGTTCTTAGTGACCGACGCTCGAGTCTGTGCGCCCGATGCGATCAAGTGAGGCCTGGGATTGGGTCGGCCTCGTAGAGTGGGCGGGGGCGACTGGTGGTGTCTTGCCACTCGGTGAAGCGTGGGAGGCCTAAGGCTTCGAAGATAGTTGCGGCGAGGTTTTCCGGCCGCTGCGGAGACTCTGTGGGGTATGCGCCGATCTTGTCTGTTGCGCCGATGACATTTCCGCCGCGCACGCCTCCACCTGCGAGCAGAACGGTCTGGCTGGCGCCCCAGTGATCCCTGCCCGGGAGTTTTGCTCCGCGGATGGTCGAGACGCGCGGAGTGCGGCCGAACTCGCTCCCGACGACGACGAGGGTTTCCGAGAGGAGGCCGCGGGAGTCGAGGTCATCCAGAAATGCGCTGAGCGCGCGATCGAGCGGAGGGAGAAGATGGTTTTTCAAGTTGGGGAAGGCCGCCTGATGGGTGTCCCAGCTCTCGTTGTTCCCGAGGTTCACTTGCACGAGTCGCGTGCCTGCTTCGACCAGTCGACGTGCCATCACCAAAGACCAGCCGAAGCTGTTCTCGCCATACCGTTCCAGCATCTCCTTGCGCTCCAGTCCGATATCGAATGCGTCGCGGGAGGATGGGTCGGTGATGAGTCCGAGGGCTGCCGACCGGTAGCGGTCGAACGCTGTTTCGCTCAATGCGTTGCCGAGTTCGCGGGTCTGGTTCTCGATGGAGGAGAGAAGCGTTGCTCGATCGAGGACGCGTTGAGCGTTGAGACCTTGTGGGAGGTTGAGGTGTGGCGGGAGGAATCGGAGCGAAGGGTCGACCACGGTGCCTTTCTCGTGGTGGAACAAGTACTCGGGGAACGCACCGTAATCTGCTGGGTGGTAGGGTGACATCTCGAGGAACCACGGTTCGTGGTTTCGCCCGATTTGGCCACTGAACTGGCCGGGGATGGTGCGACCGGTCCGGTGCACGATCTTGTCCGGGAGCACGATGGCTGGTGGCAGATTGTTCCGACGCGGGAGGGTGGCTGTTGCGAGGGCGGCGAGGGATGGGAAGTCGCTATCTTTGGGTTTGTTGGGATCGAACCCCAGAGGCAGTTCCGAACGTCCGGTGAGCATGATGTGGTGGGCTCGGGAGTGGTCGTTGGATGGGTGCGTCAGGGATCGGACGAGGGCGTAGCGATGGGCTTGTTTTGCGAGGAGCGGGAGGTGTTCGGAGATGTGGACGCCGGGTACGTTGGTGCGGATGGGGGAGAACTCGCCACGCACCTCGGCGGGTGCGTCGGGTTTCATGTCGAAGGTCTCGTGCTGGGCGAGGCCTCCGGAGAGGAACACGTACACGACGGAGCGCGCTTTGGCGGGGGTGCCATTTGCTGCGCGCAGACGGAGCAGGTCTTCGAGACCCAAGCCGAGGATGCCTACCGCGCCAGCGCGTAGGGCGGTTCGACGGGAGACATGGCGCGGGTGGGCGGGGCTCTCTGCCATGCCGACCTCTCGGTGCATCCTGTATGCCACGGCAGACGATGCGCTTGAAGAGGGTGTTAAATGGCACTAGGCCAACAAAAAAGAGGAGTCTGGGAGGGCAGGCTAGTCCTTGGGGAAGGCATCGCCACCGAGTTCGGTCCAAGCTTTCTCGAGTTGTGCGGTGAAGCTGAGTCCGACGTAACGGCGGATACGCTCGTTGGATTGGATGCGTTCACGAACTTCGTCGGATGCGGCCTTGGCTTGTGCTGCGGTTTTTCCTGCATCACGCAGCTTTTTCGTTTCTGCGGTGAGGGTCTCGAAGAATGCGATCTGGTCCTCGAGGATCTCTGGGCCGCCTTTTGGGCCGTGGCCTGGGCAGATGACTTTTGGGCTGAGCTTTTGGGCGGCCTTGAGGGTCTTGATCCATTCGCCGATGTTGCCGTCTCCGGTGTAGTTGTAAGCGCCGTTCACGCAGGCATCTCCGGTGAACAGGATGCGTTCGTTCGGGAGCCACGCGAAACCGTCGCCGTGGGTGTGAGCGACGCCGAAGTGGAGCAGTTCGACGCGCACCTTGCCGTCATCGAACACCATGTCCTTGGAGAAGAGCAGTGTTGGCGCCTTGAGTTTGGATTCCGCGACATCTTTCCGATTTTTCGCGGCGTCGTTCCAACGATCGGTTGTTGCTTCGGGGAAGAGGCTGCGCTCGTACTTCCGCATTTCTGCGACGGCGCCGAGGTGTGCAACGGGGGTGGATCCGGCTTCGTGCCAGAGTTGGTTCGCGTAGGCGTGATCGCCGTGGTGATGGGTGTCGAATGTGAAGCGGATGGGCTTGGGCGTGAGGGCCTTGATCTTGGGGATGACCTCCTTCGCGCCGGAGGGGAAGTTTGCGTCGATGACCACGACGTAATCGTCGAGGATGATCCAGCCATTGTTGCAATGGCCTTTCTTTGTGATCTCGCCTTGGTGGAAGAACACGTTTGGCGCGACGGTTTGGACCTCATTGACTTGCGCGAAGGCGTCGCTGGTGAGGAGGAGTGCGGATGCGGTGAGGGTGGCGAGAGGGAGGGATAGGTTCATAGGGGTGGGTTGGAGGTTGTGCGGACGCCTCGAGGAGCGTCCGCTGCGATGGGGCTTGAGAGGTCAGGCTTTGTACGTGCGGATGAAATCGACGCACTGTTTGACGTCGTCCACGTTGTTCTCCCATTTCGTCTCGTACTCGATGGAAAGTGAACCGTCGAAACCGAGTTGCACGAGGGTATCGAGGACCTCCTTGACCTTTCCGGTGCCGGTGCCGAAGGGGACGTCTGGCGGCGCGAAGTTCGCACGGTCCTTGAGGTGTGCGCTGACGACCCGTTTGCCGAGGAGTTTGATGGCGGCAACGGGGTCCAGTCCGCTGGTGAGCCAGTGTCCGGTGTCCGCGCAGGCGCCGATGCGAGGATCGCGATCCTTGACGACGCTGAGGACCCATTCTGGGTTCCAGTGGAGGTAGTTCGGGTTCTTCTCACTTTTTGGATGGTTGTGAAAACCCACTTTGACGTCGTATTCGCGGACGAGTTTTTCGATGGTGTCGAGGGCTTCGGCTGGCGGTTCGGAGTTGATGATCCCGATGCCCATCGTTTTGCAGAACTCGAACACTTTACGGGAAGATCTCTCGTCCTTTGAGAGGCCGACGACGCCGTAAGCCACGGGTTGGATGCCTTTGGATGCCAGATGGTTTTGGACAAGTTTCAGGTGTTCTTCTGAGGAGTCGTGGCTGAACTTCGCTTTCGGATCGGAGCTGGAGAGGGATTGGCCGGGGAAGAGTTCGATGGCTTTGGCTCCTGCTTGGGCGGCTTTGTCGATCGCAGTCAGCACGTCGAAAAGGCGGAAGGTCCAAGATTGGGGGCCGACAGCGAATCCGCCTTGGAGGACCTGTTTGGGAATGGCGGCGAGGATACGGTCGAGAGACGTGACTCCTGCGGCAGTGGCGAGGGTGAGGGACTTCAGGAAGGCCCGGCGAGAGGGGAGGGTTGACATACCCCGCGATTCGGCGGTTGAGGCTGGGTGAAGTCAAGCCAGAGTGGGACGGTTCTCGTTGGGCTGGGTTGTGGTGCGGTTATGGAACGCGTTGAGTGCTTGGCGGATGAGGGGGGCGATATCCGCTTCGGGGGATGCGAATCGGGGGCGGAACCAAGGGAAGGCCCCGACGAGATCGTGGAAAACGAGCACTTGTCCGTCGCAGGAGGGGCCGGAACCGATCCCGATGGTTGGGACGGATAGGGAACGTGTGATTGCGGCAGCGGTTTCGGGGGCGACAAGTTCCAGAACGACGGAGGAGATGCCGGCGCGTGTGAGCGTGTCGGCGTCGTGGAGCAGTCGGGCGGAATCCTCGGGGGTGCGGCCTTTGATGCGGTAGCCACCTTCCTCGAGGACGCGCTGTGGGAGCATCCCGATGTGACCGACGACGTGGATGTTCAGTTTGCGGATGGCTTCGACATGGGGAGCGAATTCGGAACCGCCCTCGATTTTGACGGCATGAGCTCCGGCTTGGGCGAGGCGGGACGCGTTCTCTGCTGCGAGTTCTGGGGTGGCGCAGGATCCTGCAGGGAGATCGGCGATGACGGGGCACCGTTTGGCGCCACGTGCGACCGCTTCGACGTGGTGGAGCATGTGGGACATCGTCACGCCTGTGGTGTCTGGCATGCCGAGGATGACCATTCCGAGGGAGTCGCCGACGAGGATCCAGTCCACGGCGGATTCGTCGATGAGCCGTGCGGTGGGATAATCGTAAGCCGTGAGGACGGAGAACCTTTTTCCGGCGGATTTAGCGTTCTTGCAGTGGTCCGGATCGAGGTGCATGACGGCGGCTTGGAGGGGCTTTGGCTGCGCTGCTGGGGTTTACCATTGGTGGGCTGCGATGGCGACTCCTGCGGGGTCTTGGAGATTGAGGAGCAGGATGGATACTGGGTCGCTCAATCCTGGTGGGATGAAGTTCGGACGGATGTCGTTGAGAGGTTGGAGGACGAAGCGACGGAGGTGGAGTCGCGGATGAGGGAGGAGAAGGTCTGGGGTATGCGAGATGATGTCTCCTGCATAAAGGACGTCTAGGTCGAGGGTTCTGGGAGCGTTTTTCGGGCGTATCCGTGGGCGGCCTAGAGCGGATTCGATGTCTTGAAGAGCGTGGAGAAGTTCGGTTGGAGGGATTGTTGAGGAGATCTCGATCACTGCGTTGAGGAACTGCGGCGAGTCGGGGGCGGAATCGACGGGATCCGTTTCGTAGAGACGAGAGGACAGGATGGGGGCGCTGATCCCGTTGATCGTGAGAATGCGTTCACGCGCTTCGGCGAGGAGAGCGCCTCGATCGCCGATGTTGGATCCGAGAGCGATACCGGTTCGGGTCACGCTGGGGTTGGCTTAGTGAAGGCCGAGGACGTCTTGCATGTCGTAGAGGCCGGCTGGTTTTCCGTGGGCCCATTCAGCGGCGCGGAGGGCGCCACGAGCGAAGGTGTCGCGGCTGGAGGCCTTGTGGGTGAGTTCGACACGTTCACCGACGGCGGCGTAGATGACGGTGTGATCTCCGACGACGTCTCCTCCGCGGACGGCATGCATCCCGATCTCGGTTTGGGTCCGTTCACCGACGATGCCGAAGCGGCCGTGGCGGACATCGTTATCATATTGGAGATTGCGGACTTCGGTCAGGATTTCGGCGAGGCGTTTAGCGGTGCCTGAGGGCGAATCCTTTTTGAGTCGGTGGTGCATTTCGACGACTTCGAGGTCGAAGGATGGGCCGAGGATTTCAGCGGCTTTTCGGGTGAGCCAGAACAGGGTATTGACGCCGACGCTGTAGTTCGGGGCGAACACGATGGGGATGCTGGATGCGGCTTTTCGGATTGCGGCAACCTCATCGTTGGAGTGGCCGGTGGTACCGATGACGAGGGTGCGTTGGTGTTGGATGCTTGCTTCGAGGACGGCGTGGATGACGGTGTGGTGGGAGAAGTCGATGACGGCGTCTGAGGCGGCGATACCTGCGGAGAGATCGTCTCCGAGATCGATGGCGGCGGAGAGGGTGAGGTTTGGATTTTCCTCGATTGCGGCGATGAGGGCGGCGCCCATGCGGCCTTTGGAGCCGTTGATGAGGGTACGGAGCGGGGCGGGCATGGGGCGTGGCAGGTTAGAGGAGGCTGAGTTGGGAGAGGGTTTGTTTGAGTTTGGCGACGGTCGGTTCGGATGCGTTCACGAGCGGGGGTCGGACATCTGCGCTGAGGCGGCCTTGGAGGGCGAGTGCTGCTTTGATGGGTGCTGGGTTGGATTCGATGAAGAGATCCTTGAACAGTTGGTGGAGGCGTTCGTGAACAGCGCGAGCGGCGGCGAAGTCATCGGCGAGGGCGAGGTTCACGAGTTTGACGACCTCTGCGGGGATGAGGTTGGAGGCGACGCTGACGACTCCGACTGCGCCGGTGGCGATGAAGGGGAGGGTGAGGCCATCGTCACCGGAGAGGATCTCGAAGGCACTGGGAAGTGCAGCTCGGAGTTGGGAGACGCGGTCGACATTGCCGCCGGCTTCTTTGATGGAGACGATGTTGGGGCACTCTTTAGCGAGGCGCGCTACGGTTTCGATGCCGATCTCGACTCCGCAACGGCCGGGGATGCTGTAGAGCATGATTGGCAGTTTTGTTGCGTTGGCGATGGCGCGGAAGTGCTGGAACAATCCCTCTTGGGTGGGGCGGTTGTAGTAGGGGGCGACGATGAGAGCGGCGTTGGCTCCGCGCTGTTCTGCCTCGTGGGTGAGGGAGATGGCCTCGGCGGTGGAGTTCGATCCGGTGCCGGCCATGACGATGCAGCGTCCTTTGGCTTGTTGGACGGCGTGTTCAACCACGCGAAGGTGTTCTTCGTGGGAGAGGGTGGGTGATTCTCCGGTGGTGCCCACGGGAACGATGCCTGTGATTCCAGCGGCGATCTGGCCTTCGATGAGGGCGGAGAACGCTTCTTCATCGAGAAGGTCGTTCTTGAAGGGGGTGACGAGTGCGGTATGGGTGCCTTTGAACATGGCGAGGGTGGGTTGTGGGATCAGTCCCGGAAAACGATGGTTCGGTTGCCGCGCACGAAGACGCGGCCGGTGATGTGGTAGCGGACGCCGCGGGCGAGCGCGAGACGTTCGCAATCGCGGCCGAGTCGGAGAAGATCCTCGGTGGAGTGGAAGTGTTCTACACGAACGACTTCTTGTTCGATGATGGGACCTTCATCGAGTTCTGGGGTTGCGTAATGGCATGTTGCCCCGATCAGTTTGACTCCGCGTTCGTGCGCACGTTGGTAGGGGTTTGCGCCGATGAACGAGGGGAGAAAACTGTGATGGATGTTCATGATCCGGCCGGGCCAGCGGAGGCAGACATCGGACGGGACAACCTGCATGTAGCGGGCGAGGACGATGAGGTCTGCATCATGTTCGGACCAGAGGGTTTCCATCTGCTGGAATGCGTCGCTTTTGGAATCCGGTGAGACGGGGATATGGATGAAGGGGATGCCTTCGCGTTCGACCAGTTCTCGGTAGGTTTCGTGGTTTGAGATGACGCAGGGAATGTCGAACGCCAGTTCTCCGGAACGCCAGCGCCAGAGGATGTCTGCGAGGCAGTGTCCGAGTTTGGAGACCATGAGGATGACGCGTGGTCGCCGTGACGCAGACCGGACGGACCATTCGGCTTTGAGTTCGGCGGCGAGGGGCGCGAAATCGTTGGCGAGCGCCTCGGTTGGTGATCGGAGGGATTGCGTGTCGACGGCTAGCCGAGCGAAGAACCAGCCCTTTTCGCGGTCAGTGAACTGATGGACCTCCTCGAGGTTGCCTCCGTGGGAAGCCACGAAGGAGCAGATCTGTGCGAGGAGTCCGACACGGTCTGGGCAGGAGATCTTGAGGAGGGTCGAGACCATGGGGACGAGGTGGGGCGCGCTTTCGGGGCGCGCCCTGATGGGTTTCGGGTGGGATCCGTTATTCGAGCGGTCCTGACCAGCGTTCGATGCGCGTGATGTGAACTTCTTCGCGGTTCCCGTCGAAATCGATCTTGCAGGTCTGACCGATCTTCTTCCCGAGCAGCTCTTGGGCTCGGGAGGAGCGGTAGGAGATGATGTTCCGTTCGGGCGCGGTATCCCATGCGCCGAGGATGTGGAAGGTTTGCGTCTCGCCGTTCCGGACGATGGTGACGGAGGTGCCCACGGACACGGAGTCGGTGGTCGATTCGGAGAAGTCGGTCCCACGGGCTTGGCCGAGTTCACGTTCGATCCGCGATTTTTCGAGGTTGAGCGTTTTCTCGTTTTCCTTGGCGGCTTTGTATTCCGCATTTTCGCGAAGGTCACCGTACTCGCGGGCGATCTGGATCTGTCGGATGTTATCGGGGATCCGGCGTTGGACGAGGTCATCGTACTCGTTCTTACGGCGTTCGAGGCTGGTCCAAGAAACGATGATGAGCTCGGTGCCTTCCTCGGATTCGGTGGTGAGTAGGTGGCTGAGACTGCTGTGGGTCGTGATGATGCGATCGAACAGGGTCCGTCGGTTGAGGTCATCGAACGCGGGTGACGCGGTGAGTGCGCGCATGACGGCTGCTGCGCCTGATTCAAGCGCCTCGATCTGTTTGCGCCGCTCGCCATCTGCGACTTTTCTGGGAGTGTCGCCTGAGAGTTCGTCTTCCGAGTCGGTGGAGACGAATAGGGGCACGAGGTTTTTGTCGGCGAGGAGGAAGTCGTGCAGTTTGCGGTCCCGGTTCTCGTCGAACAGATCCTTTTCCAAGGCGCTGATGGTTGCGATGAACGCGCGTGGGTTGAGGAGGTTGCGAATGGACTGGCTTCTCCGGTTGGATTTCTGGAGGAGCCACATCAGGACACTTGTGGGGATCTTGAGGTGGTTGATGGATTCCTCGAGCACTTTGAACAGTTGGTCTTTGTGAGACTTCTGTGAATCGGAGAGCCGTTTGGTGTCATCCGTGGCATGGAACAGGGCGGCGATTTCACCGATCACGCGGCTATCGCACCGGAAGAGCAGGTCGAAACCGAGCTGCGGCCAGAGGTCGGGGAACGCCTCAGGGAGCGATGCGACGACCTTGGGAAGTCGAGCGGCTGGGGTGTTGATGAGGATCTGTGATAGGTTGCTGATGTTGCGTCCTTTGAGGAGGTCAGCGATGACGAGTTCGGGGGTGGGCGCTTCATCTTTCGGGAAGAGTTCGAAGATCTCGTCCCGGATGGAGAGGAGCTGGAGCACGTCGTTGAGTGCGAGTTCCTTGTTCTGGCGGCTGACGGTTTCGGCGCGCTTGAGGATGGTCAGCAGCAGTGCTCTTCCGGAATCGGCACCTTCCTTCGATAGGAGGTCGGCAAGGGCTTCGATGGTGCCGGATTCGAGAAGTTCGGTGACGCGTTTGGAGAGATCCTGTTTTGAGCTGTCCGATTGTTCGGGGAGTTCGGCGAGGTTGGAGATGGCGCGGATGGATCGCACGAGAGAATCCATCGTGGCGGATTCGCTGGGTTGGAGGATCAGTCCGAGTGCGATGTTGAAGGATTTGTCCTTCAGCGATTTATTCACCTCTTCGAGGCGTTTTGAGAGGGGGTCTTGCACGGGCTTCTCCTCGGGAGAGGCGGCGGGGGTGGAGAGGCATTCTCGGGTCGTGCGAGCGGCACGCGAAACTGCGCTCACCAGTTTGCCCACGGTCTCGAGTTGTGCTTTGACGTGCTTGCGGATGTCCTCGAGGGCTACGGCAATTTTCGGTCTCTGTGTCTCGGTGTTGAAGCGGTGGAGAAGGACGGTCCAGTAGTCGGAGTTCTCTCTCGCGTTGATGGTGACGGGTTCCGTGCGTTTGGTTGGAACGTTGAAGCGCCCTGATTCTTTGATGGGCTTCGAGTTTTTGCTCCACCATGACTTGTAGGCTTCGGGCGAGGGGGCGCCTTTTTCGTCCGAGAAGACGGATTCTGTCAGGATATTCGCGATGCGTTCGAGTGAGATGTTGCCGAGGCTTTTGAGGACGCACTCGAAGAAGGCGACTGGGTCCTTGGTTGCCTGATCGCGGAGCCCGGCTTTGTCGGAGTGGAGACGGGTATAGAAGTGGTCTTCACCGATGGGTTCCAGTCGTTCGATGGCGAACGGGATTTCCATGGCGTGGTTCAGTTTGCCTAGGAAGTCGATGACGATGGATTTTTCGTCGAAGTTGAAGCGAGCAACTTTTCCGTAGCCCCATCCTTTGTTGAGAACAGAAGTGCCCGGCAGGAGTTTTTCGAGTTTATCGGCCTCTTTTTGAGTAATCTTTTGATCCTGAAGGGCGGACTGGATTTCGGAATTCATACGAACCGGAAAGAGTAACTGGATGGATTGGTATGAGCCAAGCAGTAAACCGGAGGATGGGATCTGGTGTGTTCTGGGACGGTGCGGGTTGGTGGCTGGGAGGTGGGATGAGGGGGGGCACCTTTCCGACGGCAGGAGGGAGGGGGTGCTCCTTGGAGACAGGTCACTGGAGGTATTCGACCCCTTTTTTGCCTGTGGGAAGGACTGATTTCCCGTTCCAGCGGTAGATCATGATGGGCATCATGATGCCACCGGTGCCGAGTTCTCCTAGGTCTCCGGAGGAGACGCGAACGGTGATCTGGTTTTTTCCGGGTTTGAGATGTTTTCCGATGTCGGAGAATTCTGCGGGTTTTGCGAAGCCGAGCCATCCGCCGAGTCGGTTCCCATTGATGAAGACCTCGATGTCGTGATCGAAACCGCCGAACCACAATCGGAGTTCGCCAGCGGGCAGCTGGGGGGGGATGGAGAAGGTTGTCCGGTACCAGAGGTCACCGTGATAATGATCGAGGCCGTGATCCGCCCAAGACTGGGTGAATGTCTGGAAGGGTTGCCAAGAGGTATCGTCGAGTTCGGGGCTCCACCATTTTTTGGATGTGCCGGTTTTGTCCTCATCTTTTTGTGTGCGCCAGGTGTGCGGTAAGCGCGTGACGAGTTGTCCGCCATCCGAGAGTGCGGCTGCTCCTGCATCGACGGTCAGGCCGATGAAGCGGGTGTAGTAGCCCCACGCGTAGCGTTCATGGATCCAGTTGGGGTCGGTCTGGTTGGAGAGCGAATCGATGTGGGATTTCAGAGCGGATTGTGCTTGAGCGGCTTGGATGAAGTCGCACTTGCCGATGTGGTTCCAGATCTCCATGAAGAGCTCTGCGGTGTGGAGACCTGCCTCTGCCATTGCGACGGCGCGTTTGACCCGATCGCTTTTGGCTAGCGAAGCGGCTTCTTGGAGGTCGGCTCGGCTTTTTGAGAGGAGTTCGGGCGTCCAGATCTGGTGGAGTCCGTATTGGCTTCCGACATGGACGGGGGTCTCGTCGTACGCTTTGTCGAGTCGTTGCCAATATTGGCGCATGGGGGTGGCGGATTCGGCGTAGAATCCGGTGAAGTATTTTTCCATTTCTGCGTCCACATCGATATCGGTGTTCCATGCGAGCCGGGTGCAGAGGTAGAAGTGTGGGGCGTGGGCGGACCATGCGTCGATGGACTCGAAGATCCATGCGAGTTGGGAGGGTTCAGTTTTTTTGAGGGCTGAGGCGAGGCGTTTGTAGTAGGAGATTTTGCTGAGGGGTACGAGGGCATCTGCGAGGTTGTAGTTGTAGGCATAGAAACCGATTTTTTTGGAGAGGGCGCCCCAGGCATGGATTTCTGAGCCGAGCAGTCGACTGGATTCGCAGACGGGGTTATCCGGCCCGTGGAAGCGGCAACGTCGGATGGGTGCGATCATTGGGAAGATGTTCGGGTGGAGGCTTTTCAGTTTGATTGGTGGGCGGGAGTATTCGCTGTAGACGAGGATGCCGAGATCTTTGTTGGGGAATTCGTTGGAGGTGAGGGTTGCGAGATCTCCTGCGAACCCGAAAATGCGATCGGCGCAGGAGGGCATCCCGCTGGTGGGTTCGAAGTATCCTGGCGAGTCGAGTCTTGCGCAGTTCGGGCATTCGCAGAGGTTTCCGCCGTCGTTCGGGCCAGCGGCGAAGATGCGCTGGTTTTCGGTGCGCATGCGTTCGAGGAGGGATGCGGAAGCGATGCGGACGGTCTCGGGGTTTGTGGTGCAGAGTTGTTTGGTGGTTCTTCGGCCGCGGTTGAGGCTGAAGAGTTCAGGGTGGGATTCGAAGTGTTGTTTGGGAGGGACAAGCCCATGCCAGGAGTGGTTCCAGCTACCTTGTTGATATTCGGCTTTGTTACGGACGATCCATCGTTGGGTGGATTTGTCGGGGTTCCCTTTTCCGCCGTACCAGAAGCGGCGGTTGACAGAGTTGCTGAGTCCGGTGTGGTCGAGGGAGTCGGGCAGTGTGGCTGTTTTGAGTGACGGGACGACTTCGCCGAGATCTCCTGGTGCGAACCAACCGCAGCCGAGGCGTTCGAGAAGGTCATAGATGCCATGGAGGACACCTTGGGGCGACTCACCGACGAGCAGGAGGCGGGAGTTATCGACTTTGTATCGGAATCCGTCTTGAGCGCCTGAGTGGCGGTCGAGTTTGAGTCCGAGTTGTGCAGCGAGGTTTCCAAGAACGATCACACCCGGTTTGGACGGCACTTGATCGGTGGATGCGGTGTGTTGGACATGAGCGGGTTTTCCGTTCATGCGATGGAGGAAGTTTGCGAGTTCGGATGCGGCTTCGTTGACGAGAGGGTTGTCGCTGGTGTGGACGAAGATGTTGGCGTTGGGGGTGTGGTTGGAATCGAACACTGTGAAAGCGTGTGCTGCGAGTGGGCGAAGAGGGGATGCGATGAGCAGGAGGATTGAGGCGAGGAGGGGGCGCATGCTTCAAGTGGGCATGGTAAGGTCCTTGGAGTCAATAGCCTGTGTGCGAGGCAGGGTGTTGTCGTGTGGAGGATGCTGGGATGTTGGGGTGGATCATGGACGACAAGGTCGTGTTTGGTCAGAGGGGTGTTTTCGTTTTGATGCTGAGACGGTTTTGATGGGAGACTGTCGGCATGTCCTTTTTTTCGCGGGTTTTGGCGTTGTTCCTCCTGTTCGGCGTGCCGCTTGTCGCTGGGGATGGTGATGGGCGCAAGTTACGGATTGTCGTTTTTGGTGCGCATCCAGACGATGCGGAGTACAAGGTGGCGGGGACGGCGGTGAAGTGGGCTAGGCTTGGTCACGAGGTTAAGCTGGTGTCTGTGACGAACGGGGACATTGGGCACTGGGGGGAGGCGGGAGGTCCATTGGCTCAGCGGAGGACGGCGGAGGTTGCGGCGTGTGCGAAGAAGTTGGGGGTGACGTCGCAGGTTTTGGACATCCACGATGGGGAACTTTTACCGACCTTGGAGAACCGGAAGTTGATCACGCGTGTGATCCGGGAGTGGAAGGCTGACATCGTGATCTCGCATCGGCCTTGGGATTATCATCCTGATCATCGGTATGTGGGTGTTTTGGTGCAGGATGCAGCGTTCATGGTGACGGTGCCGTTCATTGTCCCGGACGTTCCGCATTTGAAGAAGAACCCAGTGTTCTTGTATTCGAGCGATGGGTTCCAGAAGCCGTATCCGTTCACTCCTGATGTGGCGGTGAGCGTGGATGATTCGTTTGATCAGAAGGTGGATGGGATCCACGAGTTGACGTCGCAGGCGTACGAGGGAGGGGCGACTGGCAGTGCGGAGTACGTTGCGAAGGAGGTTCCGCCGGTTTCTGATGAGGTTGGGAGGCGAGCGTGGTTGAAGCGCAGATGGGCGGTCAGGCAGAGTGCTGAGGCGGACAGGTTCAGGGATTTGTTGGTGAAGATTTACGGGCAGGAACGAGGCAAAGCGGTCAAGTACGCGGAGACCTATGAGGTTTGCGAGTATGGTCGGCGTCCTTCCGCGGAGGAGTTGAGGTTGCTGTTCCCGTTTTAGGTGTGAGGGGATGGTGGGGCGAGTGTGGTGCGGGATCAGAGGTCTTCGCGAAGGTACTTGATCTTGGGGGGCAGCATGCCGTTTGGGTCGAGGGGAAGGTCTCGCAGGGGGGTGAGGATTTCGAGATCTGGGCGTTGCTGAGCTTCGGAGAGGAATGATTCGCTACATTCGAGTTCGACGAGGTGAAGGGTGTTCCTGATCCAGAGCATGCGTGCGTTTTTGGGTTCTGTGAGGCCGATGGTTGAGAGCGCGACGGTCAGCATTTCGCGGTCGGTTGGATAGTGTGGAGGGATCATTCCGACCTGAGGGAAGCACGCTGTTGTGACATTGATGGCGGTGATCCGTTGATCCATTGCGCTGACGACTTGGGACAGGCAGAACTCGGATTTGCCCAGTCCGGTGGCGTTTCCGTGCGTTTGTTCGGTGAGGCTGCGAACGGCGATGCGTTTGATTTTCGGGAACTCGTCAGGTGCGGCTACGTGTTCGTATTGTTTTCGACCGATGATGTTGGTGTCCATGCCGCACCCCGAGATCTCTTTGCCGATCTGGTCCACGAGGAGGAGGTCTGCCTGTTGGAAGGGTAGACGGGGCAACCACTTCCTAGAGATGGCCAGCAGTTCGCGATCTCCGGATTCGATCTCTTTGGGGGTGAAGCCTCGGATGAGGCCTGTTTCGTCGTGTGCGTTTTCGACGATGCCGAGTGCTGCGATGATGCGTCCTTTGTCGATGACCCGTCGACCGACGCTCTGGATGATGTGGTCGAAGGAGTGGTCGACGAATGCGCGGTGATAGATTTTTGCGCCTTCGTGTTTACCGAGTCCGATGAGGAGCATCTTCATCAATCCGCTTTGATGTTCGCCGAAGAGTTCGGTGTGGGGTTTGACGCGGGCGACGACCATGACGTGGTTTGCTGCGAGGGCGTCGTTGGAGAAGTGGACGGGGACGCCTTCATGCGTGTGGTCGATGATGGAGGTGGCCATGTCGGACCGGATGGGGCAGCCGCAGAAATCTTCGGTGATGCCGTAGTTTTCGAGGATATCTCGTTGGCCTTGAGATGTGCCTCCGCCGTGGCTTCCCATCGCTGCGACGATGAAAGGACGGGCTTGGAGTTGTTGGAAGAATTGGGCGGTGGCTTTGAGGATGGAGGCGATGTTCGTTATGCCGCGGCTGCCTCCGGTGATGGCGATGGTGTCGCCGGGTTTGACTTTTTTTGCGATATCGAGCGCGCGGAGTTCGGCGTGTGTTGCGGCGGCGACGTCTTGGATGAGAGGGCGCTCAAAGTGTTGGCGGACGCGGAAGGTTTTTGGGAGACGCGATGGAATCACTGGAGTTCGTGTGATTGGGCTGGGTTGATTGTGGAGGGGAGCGGTTTTTCTTCTTGGGGTACGATGGGCGGAGGGGATTGGTATCGAGCCTTTCGGGGGATCACTTGAGCACTGGTGCGGTTCGCTCAGGAGTGATGCATCCTGGGGGTAGTTCAAGGATCTGGATGTTGCGGAAGTGTATCTCGCTGCCTTCGGACTCGAGGCACAAGTAGCCTTTTCGGGTACTGGATTGGCTCACCCCGTTGACGAATTTTCCGTTGATGGCGAGTTTGACGACGCCATCGGTGGCGACCACGTCATAGGTGTTCCACTCGCCGGCGCCTTTGCATCTGAACTCAGAGGACATGCTCCGTTTGCCGCGCGGGTTTTCGGGTACGACATCGAGGCCGTTTGCGCCGAACAGTTCGCCGCTGACGTAGCCTGGGTGGTTCGGTTGGCCGTCCTTTTTTGGATGGAGGAGGGGCCATTGGAGTTCTAACATTTGGACTTCGAGGCCTTTTGGAAGGTTGTTTGCCGGTGTGGGGGTCGCATCGCTCCAGAGGAAGACCCCGCTGTTACCGCCTGGCTTCATGTGGCGCCATTCGATGTGGAGGAGGAAGTTCTCGTACTGTTTTGCGCTTCGCATGACTCCGATGGGTTGACCCGTGCAGATGAGGAGACCGTCTTTCACGATCCAGGTGTCGCTGGAAGTGTTGACGTCGACCCAGCCTGAGAGGTCCTTGCCATTGAATAGGGGTTTAAAGGACGGGAGGTCTTGAGCGCTGAGGGTGTGATGAGCGAGGAGGGTGAGAGCGCCGAGCAGGAGTGATCGGATCGCTTGGAATCGCATGGAGTTCATGAGGGGGCGATTTGGGTGAGTTAGATCGGATGCGGGTTGCATCGGACGGCAAGGGATCACCTGATCTGGAGAAACTGGAAGCAAACGGGAGCGCCGAGTTCGAACTTAGCACCGGTTGGAGTGAGGGCGCCTGACGTTTGATCGATCTTGAATTGAACGATGCTATCGGAGCCTTGGTTGCCGGCGAACGCCCAGCGACCAGTGGGGTCGACGCCGAAACCGCGTGGTGTTTTGCCTTCGGTAGATGTGTGTCCCACGAGGGAAAGGTGTCCTGATTTTTGGTCGATGGCGTAGGTCACGATGCTGTCGTGTCCGCGGTTGGATCCGTAGAGGAACTTGCCTGAGGGGTGCATGACGATTTCTGCGGTGGACTGGCCTTTCCCCTCGTATCCGGCGGGGAGGGTTGGGATGGTTTGGATCTTTGTGAGACGTCCGCTGTGGGTATCGAATCGGAGAGCAGTGACACTCATCGCGCGTTCATCGATATCGTAGCAGAATTTGCCATCGGGGCTGAATACGAGGTGCCGCGGGTGCGTGTCGGTATCGGTTGTTGAGAAGGGCGGATCATTGGCGGTTAACGTTCCGGACTGTTCGTCGAAACGGTAGACATAGATGCGGTCGATTCCGGCATCG
Organism: uncultured Chthoniobacteraceae bacterium; assembly: GCA_964489645.1. GTDB lineage: Bacteria > Verrucomicrobiota > Verrucomicrobiia > Chthoniobacterales > Chthoniobacteraceae > JBEEPE01. Next base: position 16,575 of record CAZAZT010000006.1, read on the forward strand.
CAACTGAGTGCGAAACGGTTGCCTGGGGCGAAGTCGACGCTGTGCGCGTGCGGCTTGCGTTTTTCGTCGGGGGCGGGATGTCTATCGGTCCATGTGGAGGGCGCCAGCGAACCGTTGGGCGCGATGGGCAGGGAGGAGACGCTGCCGTCCCCATAGTTAGCGACCAGGAGGGTGTTACCGGCGGTATTGATGGCGAGGTGGCAGGGACCGTTACCGTTTGGCGGTTGTTGATTGATGCTGGTGAGGCGGCCATCGGGTTGGATGGCGAAACCTCCGACGATGCCGCCGTTCGGGTAGCCGCCTTCACCGGCAGCGAACAGGAACTTGCCGTTTGGATGGATGGTGATCCAAGAGGGGTTGGTCATTTCTCCGGCGAGTTCTGGGGCACCTATTGCTCCTGAGTTCGGGTTGAGCCGTGCGACGTAGATACCTTGGCTTTTCTTGCCGGTGTACGTTCCGACGTAGACGAGCACGGTGCTGGGTTGGGGTGTCTCTGCTGCGTGGGAGATTGGCGAGAGGAGGAATGCGCTGGCGAGTAGCAGGCTGAGGGTCTGGAGGGTGGATAGGATCATGTTTGAGAATGGGGGTGCGGGTTTGCTGGGGAGGTCATGATCGACGGGTTTCGGCGAACACATTTCCTCGATGGGGTACCGTGTTCAAGGGATGGTGGAGGATTCGGTTGTTGCGGGACGGTCGGGGTAGAGGGTGGTCCAGAACACGTTAAAATGGCCGTTTGTGTGGACGACTTGGGGGTGCGTTGCGGGTTTTCCCTCTGGGCTGAGGCGTGCCGGTGTGCTCCAGGTTTGGCCGTTGTCGGAGGATAGGGAGTAGGAGACTTCGGGGAGGAGGCCAGCCATGGAATCCCAGACGATGACGATCCGGTTTTTGCCGTCGGAGGCGAGGTCGGGATGCCAGGCGAGCGGGGCGCCGATTTTTCGTGGCTCGGCCCAGCGTTGGCCGTGGTCATCAGATGCTGCGTAGTAGAGTCCGGCTTTTCCGGGGGCACCGGTCCAGATTGCGGCGTGGAGGCGGGTTGCTCCTTTCTCGTGGGAGGTTGCGAGACCGCCACCCACGTGGGGGCAGGAGTTGAAATCCCATCGGAAATCCGCGACGGGAACTGGTGGGAGCCACGTTTTTCCGGAGTCGGTGGACCGAACGAGTTGCATATCACGGGGGGTGCGGGCTCTGAACAGGATACCGACGGATCCATCGCCGAGGGGGGTGAGGGTGTTCCAGCAGCATTCGCATGTTTTTGGTACGGCGGTCCGATTCACTGTCCAGGTCATCCCGAAGTCATCGGAGGATGCGTATCGGAGTCCACGATCGCCGGTTCGGGAGTCGAGCCAGGCGAGGTGGAATCTGCCGAGGGGATCTGCGTTCAGCCCGAGGAAGCCGTGGCCGTCTTTGAGTCCATCGTCGGCAGGGTTTGGGCCGGATTTCCAGGTTTTGCCGGCGTCGTCTGAGAGGGCGGATGCCATGGGGCCGCCGCCGAACGCTCCCGTGCCGGCTTCGGACCAGATGGCGACCAGACGATTGCCGTGTGCTGCGATTCGGGCGTCGGATCCGCGATGGAACGCTCCGGGTGGGTGGGCGGTGGTGGGTAATGCGACTGGCTCAGACCACGTCTTGCCGCCGTCGGACGAGCGCATGTGATCGAGGGTGAACGCGGAGTTCTGGTCGGGATGGTAACGTCCGGTGAGTTGATGGAGAGTTCCCGAGTTTGAGCACAGGTGAAGCGATCGAACGCCGTGTGATCCTGGGGAATCCAAGCCCTCGGGTTTGGATTTTGAGGGATCGCTGGCCCATGACGGGAGGGAGAGAGCGAGGAGAGCGATGAGCCAGAGGGCGGGCGTTTGTGGTTTGAGCGACATGATCAGACGGAGTGTTTTGGGGCGCGCACGGTGACGCTTTCGAGTTCTCGAGCGTGGGATTCGACCATCTTGTTCGCGATCTCTTCGATCATGTTTTCGAGCACGAGGCGGAGGTGGCTACCTGCGCGAAAATCTGCTGGAGCGATATGTCGGACGCGATCTGCGTGCGTGGACAGTTGGTAGCACTTCTTGAATGAAGCGCGGGTGGTGTCATCGGGGTTGTAGACAGCGATGGCGTGGCCGCCATTTTGGCGGACTACGGTGAAGCAGGGGACATCGGTGGGGCCGTCGCCGATGTAGATCATGTTCCTGAAGGGGACGGGGCGCACGGATTCTGGCATGTGATCGTTGACGTCCTCGTTCATGGAGAGGAGGCCTTTGTTGATCCGGAAGAGGTATTGAGTTTTTTGGGTGTGCGAGATGACGCGTTTGGGAAAGCTGATCCTGCCGGATTCGTCTTCGGCGAACTCGCATCCGAAGATGGCTTTCACAAAGGGGGCGATGCGACTGCCTTCGATGAGGACTTTGAGGCCGCTGGAGATGATGTAGTGCTCGAGTTGGATGCCGAGGGATTCGTGATGGGGTTTGAGGATTCCCGATTGGAACTCGTGGAACATGTCGGGCAATCCTGGGTAGAAGCGGAGGCTACCGCCGAGTTCTCGGAGACGCGCATTGGTTGGGCGGTCGATGCCGAGGCAGTCGAGCAGCAGCTTCATGTAGGCGAGCTCGTTGTCGAATCCGGAGTCTTTGACCAGTTCGTGGGATTTTCTCCAGAAGGAGCGGGAGTCGATGCCGAAGGCGGGGAAGAGGACCTCTTCCTGCATGTAGTTGGGGCTGAGGGTGAGGTCGTAGTCGTAGACAATCGCGATGGTGTTTTGCGGCGTGGACATGAGGTTCCTCCTATTTTGCCCTTGAACGAGGAGCGGAACAAGGGGGGGCGGGCTGGTTCGCGTCTTCGGATCTGGGAGTGCGGGAGGATTCTCCGCTCGCTACGCCGCGTTGTCCGCTCGCTATGCTTCGATGTGTTCCGAGAACTTGTCTTGGAAGGACTGAAGGCCTGCGACGAGTTGAGGGGCGCGTTCCATGATCGCTTTGGCGAGGCGTTCGTAGTTGGCGGGGTTTCGTTCGCTTAGTTCTGCGAGAGCGAGGAAGACGGCGAGGACGTTGTTCGCAGAATGTTTGAGTTCGCGAAAATGTTCGAAGAGTTCGGATGCTTGCTCAGGGGAGATGGCCTTTTGACCGGGGGCGGAGGACATGAGATTTGGGAGTCGAAGAGGTCAGGGTTGGCAGGCATCATCGGCTCACTGAGAGTGAGCATTGCATGACAAGGGACGTCATAAGGATAATCGGAGCGCGGCAGCATAATCTTAAGGATCTTCGATTGGAGATTCCGAAGGGTAAGCTGGTTGTGATCACTGGACCGAGTGGATCGGGGAAATCATCCTTAGCATTCGATACGTTGTTCGCTGAGGGGCAGCGGCGGTATGTGGAAAGCCTTTCGGTGCATGCGCGTCAGTTCCTTGGTCAGTTGCCCAAGCCGGACGTGGATGTGATTGAGGGGTTGTCTCCCGCGATTGCGATTGAGCAGCGTACTTCGACGGGGACTCCGCGTTCGACGATTGCGACGGTGACGGAGATTTACGATTACCTTCGGGTATTATTCAGTGCGGTGGGTGTCCCTCACGATCCTCGGACTGGGCTTGCGGTGCGGAGATGGACGGCGGTGCAGGTGACGGATTGGATCCTTGAGGCGGGTGAAGGCTCGCGGATTGTCTTGATGGCGAGATTGGTGGAGGGGCAGATCGGGGATGGGAGGGCGGTTTTTGATCGGCTTCGGCGTGAGGGGTTTATGCGGGTTCGTGTGGATGGCGTTTTTCGTGAGTTGGAGGCGCCACCGGCACCGGCGCTTGCGGGCTTGGACCCTGAGCAGTCGCATGTGATCGATGTGGTGATTGATCGGATCGTGATCCGGGAGGGAGTTCGGCAGAGGGTTGGTGATTCGGTGGAGGCCGCGATGAAGCGGGGGGGCGGAAGGGTTTTGGTGCAGGTACAGGACGGCGCAGAGGAGGTGCGTGAGGCGTCTTTTTCGAGCGCTTTTGTGAATCATGAAACCGGCTTCAACTTGCCGGAGCTGACTCCGCGCATGTTCTCGTTCAACGGACATGAGGGGGCTTGTCGACGGTGCGAGGGTTTGGGACAGGTCCAGGATTTTTCGGTGGAGAATGTGGTGCGCGATGCTTCGTTGAGCATAGAGGCGGGTGCGATTGGGCCGTGGAGGAAGGTAGGGAAAGCGCTGGAGGGGTATTATCGCCGTTTGGAGAAGGCGTTGTGCCGTGAGTTGGGGGTTGGCGTTGATGTGCCGTGGGGAATGCTATCGGAGCGTGCGAGGGATGGGATCTTGACGGGAGTGGCGGATCGTATGATGTCGCTTCCCTTGGTGGAGGGAGGGGAGGGGATGGTGGTGTGGGACGGAGTGATGGCGCGGTTGCGGGCGTTCTTTGAAGTTGCGGAGGGGGAAACTTTGCGTAACCGGCTTCGTGGTTATATGGGACGCGAGGTGTGTCCGGACTGTGGTGGGGCGCGTTTGCGTGAGGAGTTGCGGGCGGTCCGGATCCATTATCGCGGGGCTACGGGCATTGAGGGCATTGGGATCGACGGATTTTGTCGGATGACGATCCGAGATGCGGCTGGAGTTGTTGGAACGTTGGAGGTGAGCGATCGAGATCGCGAGGTGGTTTCGGAGGTTTTGCGGGAGCTAGGGGGGAGGTTACGGTTCTTGAACGAGGTGGGGCTTGGGTACCTCACGTTGGACCGCGAGAGCGGGACGCTCTCGGGAGGTGAGGCTCAGCGGATCCGGTTGGCCACACAGATCGGATCGGGGTTGTCCGGATGCCTGTATGTGCTTGATGAGCCGAGTATTGGGCTGCACCAGAGCGACAACGACCGTCTCCTGCTGACCCTGCGACATTTGCGTGATATCGGGAACTCCGTGGTGGTGGTTGAGCATGATGAGGACACGATACGAGCGGCGGATCACGTGGTGGATATGGGGCCTGGGGCCGGAGTGAACGGGGGGCGGGTGATCGGGCAGGGGACTCCGGAGGAGTTGGCGCAGCAGGAGGATTCGCTCACCGGCGGTTATTTGAGTGGACGCCATCATATTCCTGTTCCGCGCGAGCGGGTTGCTCCGAGGACGTTGCGTGCGGCGGTTGATCGGGAGCGGATCCCGCCGGGTTGGCTGAGCGTGATCGGGGCGTCGGAGAACAATCTCCGAGATGTGGATGTGCATTTTCCAGTGGGGTGTATGACGGTTGTCACTGGGGTTTCAGGGTCCGGAAAGTCGACCTTGGTTGAGGACGTGTTGCGGCGTCAGATGGCGAGGTATCTGAACGGCGCGAAGGATCGTGCTGGGGCGCATCGCCGGATTCTCGGGATGGAGCAGTTCGACAAGGTGATCGTGATCGATCAGGACCCTGTTGGTCGGAGTCCTCGATCCAATCCTGTGACGTACTGCGGCGCGTTCTCGGCGATACGAGAACTGTACGCTGGGATGCCGATCTCGAGGGTGCGCGGGTATGAGTCGGGCCGGTTCTCTTTCAACATCAAGGGGGGACGGTGTGAGGCATGTGAGGGTGCGGGCGTTCGTGAGATTGACATGCAGTTCATGGCGAACGTGTACATCGAATGTGAGGCGTGTCGTGGAAAGCGTTACAATCGCGAGACTTTGGATGTCATGTACAAGGGGTTGACGATAGCGGACGTACTGGACTTGACGGTGGACGAGGCGGAGCGCTTTTTCCGGAATGTTCCGCAGCTGGGAGAGAAGCTGGAGGCTTTGGCGAATGTGGGGCTAGGGTATGTGCGGCTGGGGCAGAGCGGGGCGACGTTGTCCGGCGGCGAGTCGCAGCGTTTGAAGTTGGCGGCGGAGTTATCCAAGAGGGCCACGGGTAGAACGCTTTACGTGATGGATGAGCCGACGACGGGATTGCACTTTGATGACATCCGAACGTTGTTGGGCGTGATTTTGCGCTTACGTGACGCGGGTAACACGGTGGTGATCATCGAGCACAATCTGGATGTGATTAAGTCGGCGGATTGGATCATCGATATGGGACCGGGTGGCGGCAGCGAGGGAGGGACGGTGGTGGTCGAAGGGGCCCCGGAGGTGGTTGCCCGATGTGAGGAAAGCCTGACGGGGAGGTATTTGGGGAGGGCCTTGAAATGACACGTTGGATCACGGCATTGATCGTCGCTTCGGCGATGGTGTTTCCGGTTTGCGGATCTCCTTCTCGAGAGGATCTTGTTCGTCGCGCAGTTCAGTTGGGAGAGGTTCAAGTCCTTCGTGGGATGGATGCTGTGAATGGCGTTGGGTTGTCTGAATGGTTGGCACGCGCGGAACGGTGGAGTGTCCAATCGTTGAGGGGAGCGATGGAAGAGTGGGAGCGCGCGTCGGATGTGGACCGAGGGTTGAGGCTCATGGTGTTGGCGAGAGCCGGCCTGCGTTTGGGGGCGGGCAACTTGTTGGATCGGTTGGGGGAGGGTGAGGACGGAGATCGTTTAGCGGACATCATTTTTGCGCGCGCATGGATGAAGGGTGGGATGGGTGACGGGGAGTCTTCTGAGAGGGAGTGGAAGGCGTTCTTGGCTCGATTTCCGACGGATGGAAGACGCGGGCGGGCTGCTCTGATGTTGGCACGGCGGTTGATCGGGCGGATGGCATTTCCGGAAGCGACGGTGGCGATACGGCAGGGTTTGGATGCGACTTCGGATGACCTGACGCGGGCGGAGTTGGGGTATGCGATGGCGACGGTGCAGTTTTTCGGGAAGGAGTTTGGAGCAGCTTCTGCGGCATTTTTTGAGGTGGCTGGACACGTGGATTATCCGGGCCAAGCGTTTTACAATGCGGGACTAGCGGCGATCCGCGCGAACGACCGAGGGCGATTCACGGAAGTTTTGAAGCAGTTGGAGAAGGTTGCTGGGAGTGGCGGTTGGATTGACGGGTTGAGGGCTGAGCAGTTCTGTGAGGGAGCGATGCGCGGCGAGATGGTGCGTGCGGAGCTTTCGAGTTATTTGGAGTCTGGCGCGGGGGGGGCGAAGCGCGGGGATCTTCAGGTGTTGTTGATGCTCTTGGCGCACCGAGAGGGGGTGGCGACTGGCACCTCCGAGGAGGTGGGTATCGATCGAGAGCAGCTTTCGCGAGAGGGGCGTCAGTTGGAGTTCGTGTTGCGATTGGTTCGGGGTGAGGTGAGTGGCAAGGATTTGGAAGACTTGATGTCGAGTGAATGGGGCGGTGCGGGTCCGGTATTTTTTGAAGAGGCGGGGCGGGCTTGGTTTGCGGCGGGTGACTTGGTTCGGGCGGAGCAGTTCCACGTGCGCTCGATCGAAAAGGCGACGGATGGTGATGGCCGCCGGCGCGCGCTGCTGTTCGCGGGAATGGCTGCCGCAGCGTCGGGTGAACCGGATGGGGCAAGGAGGGCGATGACATACTGGGATACGGTTGGGGGCGAGGGGGATCGGTTGGGTTTGTTGGCGAGGTTGCAACAGGGGGTGTTGCAGATGCGTGTGGGTCGTGAGGATGCGGCGTTGTCGTTGTTCGAGTTCGTGGAAAGGGCTGCGGAATCGGTTGGTGATCTGAGGGGCTTCGCTCGGTCTTGCATGGCGGAGATTGCCTTCATGAGGTGGAAGCGGTTGCGGTCGACCGATGCCAAAGAGAGAGCGTTGGCGTTGTTCGATACGGGAGGAAATGGACGAGAATTGAGAGGGATGTTTTATGCGAGGTCGCGGCATCGGACTGCGGAGATCCTTGATGGAACTGGGGATCGAGAGGGCGCAGTGAAGATCTGGAGAGAGATCCTTTCGGGCCCATCGGAGGCTCTTGGAGCGCTGCAATGGATGGAGCGGGCGGGCTTCTCATTGGCATCGGTTCTGGAGGAGAAGGGTGACAAAGCGGGTGCTTGCGAGGTTCTGGATCGGATCGCGGAGCTTAGCGGTCTGTTGGCGTCGGAGGCTCGTGATCGGGCGGTCGCGTTGCGGTTGCGTGGGTTTTTGCCTTTGCGCTGAGGAGGTATCAAGCAACTGACTTTCCCGCATTTGGGAGGTACTGTGGGGAATGCCACGTATCAAACTTTTGCCGGAGGAGGTTGCCAGTCAGGTCGCTGCGGGGGAGGTTGTTGAGAGGCCTGCTTCTGTGGTCAAAGAGTTGGTGGAAAACGCATTGGATGCTGGGGCTGATCGCGTGGAGGTGATGGTGCGTGGAGGCGGGGCGACCTTGATCCGGGTTGTGGATAATGGGTGCGGGATGGATCGTGACGATGCGTTGCTGTGTTTGGAGCGGCACGCAACGAGTAAGATTCGGACAGGGGCGGATCTTGCGACGATCAGCACGTTAGGATTTCGGGGAGAGGCAGTTCCGAGCATCGCGAGTGTTTCGCGTTTTCGGCTAGCGACGCGTGAGCCTGAGGCTGAGGCGGGAACGGAAGTTCTGGTGAACGGAGGGCGCATCGAATCCGTGAAGGATTGCGGAGACGCTCCTGGCACTTCGATCGAGGTCCGATCGTTGTTCTATAATTTGCCTGCTAGGAGAAAGTTCCTGCGGACGGAAGCCACCGAATCGAGTCATGTTGAGCACCAGTTCATCTTGCAGGCGATGGGGCGGCCTGACGTCGCCTTTGTGTTGATGAACGGGGATCGCGTGGTGCATCAACTTCCCGCCGTATCCGCGTTGCGAGATCGTGTCCGCGATCTTTTCGGGAGAGACCTGGACGCAGAGCTTTTGGAAGTCCCTGTTTTGGAGGAGGGCTGCATGCGGGTGAGTGGGATGATCGGAAAAGCTGGAGTGAGTCGCTCATCGCGGGATCTTCAGTACATCTTCCTGAACGGGAGGGCTGTTGAGAACGCGGCGATCAATCAAGGATTACGTGAAGGATATCACACCGCTTTGATGAAGGGGCAGCATCCCGTGTGTTTTCTTTCTATCCAAATCGATCCTGAAGAGGTGGATGTGAATGTTCATCCGGCCAAGCGTGAGGTGCGGTTCAGGGATCCACTGATGGTGCGCGGTGTGGTGGAGCGCGCTGTACGGTCTGCTTTGGAGACGGATCGTGGCGCATGGTCATCCGCGTTCACTGCTCCTGCACAGCGACCAGTGGAGATCAGTCGGTCTGGCGACGGGCAGTCTGATCTTTCGGGTTTTTCTGGTGGAGGCGTTGGGATGCGGCGAGATGAGGTGGTTGTGCCGTCGAAAGCGGTGGATCCAAGGGATGGTTTGGACGGGTTGTCTCGAGGGCCACAGCGTGAGTCCGATCTGCGAGGGCGTTCAGAAATGAGTCTTCGTTCGGAGGATGAGAAGACGCCGGTTCGTGAAGTGTTGGATAGCGAGGGCGCCAGTTCTGGGGCGCTTGCATCTCAGGGAAGTGTGCCATTGCAGAGTGACGTGAATGCGGAATCGCCTGTTGTGGGGGCGGTTGCGGGCTTAGGGGATCGTGACTCTTGTGAGATGGATGCGCCCGGTGGATCCCGTTTTCGGATCTTGGGAGTGATCGGGCGTTTGTATGTTGTGATGGAGAATGATCAGGGTTTAGTTCTTGTCGATCAGCACGCTGCGCACGAGCGCATCCTGTTCGAGCAGATGGTCAAACGGATGCGGACGAGGGAGGTTCCGTCGCAACGGTTGCTGATCCCTTTGATCCTCCAGGTGACTCCTCGGGATGGCGATTGGATCACTCGGAATGCGGACGTTCTCGAGACGGCGGGGATCTCCATGGAGGTGTTCGGATCCAACTCGTTCAAGGTTGATGCTTTGCCGGTGTTCTTGATGAAGGAGGAGGCGGGCCGCCTGATTCCGCGGATTGTTGATGATTTGCGTTCGGCAAGTTCCGGTGCGGCGAAGTTGCGTTTGGGGGAGGAGGTGATCGCGAAGACGGTGTGCCGCCATGCGATCAAGGCGAACGATGCACTGGGGGATGCGGAGTTACGTAGGCTGATTGAGGATCTTTTGGCGTGTGAGTTGCCCTATTGTTGTCCGCATGGGCGGCCCACGATGATCCAGATGGGTTTTGATGAGTTGGAGAAACGCTTTGGCAGGAGGGTATAAAAAAACGGCCCTACGGAGGGCCGTTCGAGGATTCAAGTTTTTGGCGTAGGTTGCTTAGGCCTGCGTGGATTCTCCTGCGGTGATCTGGAACTGCTCTGGAAGAGCGCTGATCTTGTCTTTCGGGAGGCGGTACTGGGCCACCCCTATTTTTTCTACACCACGCTTCCGCCCCGTTTGTGCAAACCATACGTGCAGGTGAGGGTTGCGATCACGAAGCTCGGGATACTTGTCGCGGATTGAGCTGACTGTCACGCCTGCGTCACCGGCTTCGATGAGCATCCTGAAAATCTTTTTGGACAGCTCGTGGCGAGGTGCCCGAATACCGGAGGAGATGCGGCGTTCTGCGCGGGGTTCGGGGATTGGAATCTCTTCGTTGGCGCGGAAGGTGCCCTTACCGGTCTTCTCGATTTTGCCTTGGAACCGCTTCTTGATGGCCGTGGTGAACCAAGAATAGATGTTTTGAAGGGGAACCTGAAAACGGTGGGCAAGTTCAGAGGCCTTGATGCCCTCGGCGCCTTTCAGATTGAGTTCTTTGAGGATGAGTGTCGTGAGTCCGCCTCGAGCGATACGGGGGCGACCCAAGCCGCGACCTGCTCGGCGAGGAGCGGACAGTTTACTAGTGATCTCTTGGATCTGTGATTCCACCGAGTTCAGTTCGTTCTCTAGCGCCTCGGCTCGCTCGCAGAGTTGCCTTAACTTATCAAAGAGTTCGTCGTTTGGGATTGTAGTGGTCATGGTGAGTGGAACATGAATGAAGTTGGCGGTGCTGGCAACAGGAAATGTGTAAATCTAGCAATATTTTGAAAACGTCGCCCGTTTCCACTTCGGCTCACGGATGGCCTTGCTGTGGGGCTTTCGGGGTGGTCTCGCAATCCCGCGTTGTATTAGTAAAACAAAATCAGCGAGGGTATTGATCATCGGTCAAATGGCGACGGATGCTTGCGAATCATTAGTGGATTAGGGTGGTTACAACGACCTAGGGGAATTGTGTATTCGGGATTTTCAAGGGGCCGTTGCCGCGACGAGAGATTTGATGCACACTTTGTTTGGCTTTGAGCGTTCTGTTCACTTCTGATCAACTTTTGTATGCAAGACTTCACCGCAGGAGGCATTCATGCCCTTCCACAGAGATCCAGTCGACTTCTTGGGGACGCCGAGATGGACGAGAGGATCCGGGAAATGGTGTCGGATTGGGGAGTAGATGATGGGACTCGCTCGATGGTGGAGGGGTTGATCATCACAGCGCTCAAGTTGGGTCGAGAGAAAGTGAGCGTTGCGGACATGAAGTTGATGAATCGAGCCATGAGGGAGTTGCGACATGCGATTCGCGTTTTCTCTGAGTACCGACATGTCAGGAAGGTTTCGGTGTTCGGGTCTGCGCGAACGTCTGCGACTCACCCGGAATCGCTGGCAGCGGAGGAGTTTTCACGGAGGATGGCCGATGCTGGATACATGATCATCACTGGTGGGGGTGACGGAATCATGGGGGCGGCGCAGCGTGGGGCTGGGAGGGAGCGGTCGTTTGGGTTGAACATTCGCCTGCCGTTTGAACAGAAGGCAAACCCCACGATTGATGGCGATGCAAAGCTTGTGAACTTCAACTACTTTTTCACTAGGAAGTTGAATTTTGTTAAGGAGTCGCATGGGGTGGTTTTGTTCCCGGGCGGTTTTGGCACCATGGATGAAGCGTTTGAGGTGTTGACTTTGATGCAGACGGGTAAGGCGCGTATCGTTCCGGTGGTGATGGTTGATGTGGAGGGCGGGCGGTATTGGGATCTTTGGCAGAGCTTTCTCCGGGATCAGTTGCTTGAGAAGGGGCTGATTTCCGAGGAGGATTTCTCGCTGTTCCGGCTGACTCGAGATGTCGAGGAGGCTGTGCGAGAGGTGGAGGACTTTTATCGGAACTTCTGGTCGTACCGATGGGTTGGCCCTCAGTTGGTTATTCGGATGCGGCGTCGCTTGGTTGCGACCTCTGTCGAGCGGTTGTCTGATGAGTTTGAGGGGCTGATTGGCGAGGGGCGGCTCGAATCGCGCGAGGCGTTGCCGGAGGAGGCGAATGAGCCGGAGTTAGCGCGCCTGCCGCGTCTGGTTCTGACCAAGCCGAGGATCAACTTCGGCCGCATCCGGCAGTTCATCGATCGGTTGAACGTGCTAGAGTGTGAACGCGAGGCCGTTGAGCCGGGACATCCGCATGAAGGTCGTGCTTGAGGGCTGCATCCGCAGAATCACTGTTGTCCGCATGTCGGAGATTTTCCTGCATCACTTTGGCGTCCGTGGATTGTCCGCCGCAACTGCTTCTGGCGGGGCGGTTGAAGAATCCACGGATGTGAGGGATTCCATCTCGGAGGAGACGCCTTGGAGCGTGATTGTTCTGAACGATCCGGTGAATTTGATGAGCTATGTGGTGTCGGTTTTCCAAAAGGTGTTTGGCTACGACGACGTGCGTGCGACCAAGCTCATGTTAGAGGTGCACGAGATCGGGAGATCGGTGGTCTGGGTGGGTGGATTGGAAAAAGCCGAAACCTACGCGAGGCAGTTGCAGAGGCATTTGCTACTGGTTCGCTTGGAGAAGGCGTAAGCGAAATGGACGATTTTTTCATCATCCAACCGCGAGAAGAGGGCGGGCTCGAAGTTCATTTCAAGAGCCCGCTGTTCCATCGATTGGTGGAAGGGCTGCCTGTTTTGTGGGGTCTCATGATAGGGGAAACGCCTAGTGCCGATTCAAAAACACACCGACGCCTTTTCGGGACTCCGCATGCAGCAGGAGAGGAGGACGATTTTTGGCCTGAGTTGGTTGTGCCCGACCTTCAGACGGAGTTGCAGTCAGATAGGGACTTGATTTTCAGGGATATCGCTGACTGGACGCAGGGATCGGGATCGGAGCCTTCGGGAAAGCCCTTGGCAATCTCTGAGAACAGGATTGGTGTATGGATTGGGGTTTTGGGGCAGATCCGACTGATGATTTCAGAAGAAACGGGTCTCTCGGAGGAGCAGCTATCGAAGGGCAATTTGTCTGATCGACACAGGGCGCTTGCGCTTGCTCTTTGGGTTTACGGAGCGTTGATCGAGGGACTTATGCCCTTTTGGGTGTAGGGGTGTGTGATGGAGGCGCGCTATCCTTGTGAAAAATTTCACAAAGTCGCTTGCAGGGTCTGTGACGCGGCGGGTATACCTTCTTCGATGATTCCTAGGGAAAAAGCCGGTGAGAGAGAGGTTGTCGAAGGTTTCGACTCGTCCTCTGTGTGCGCTGGTGGCTTTCGAAGCGGTTTTCCACTAGGGGTTTCCACGGGGTCGAATCGGGCTTCCGATCGGTCTTGGTGTCTTCTTTCGCGCGATCTAGGCGCCGGTCTTTTTGTGTAAGAAACGCTCTGTGTCATGGCTAACATCTTCTCTCGCAAGTTCAACTGGCTGTCACTCAAGCTGCTTGTCATCGCAGCGCTCACGGGTGGCGGGTTGACTGCTGGTGCGTGGTACTACTTGACCCCGAAGTACTCTCGGACGGGGTATCAACCCGCTCAGCCGATTCCGTTTTCACACAAGATTCATGCGGGCGAGTTGGGTTTGGATTGCCGTTACTGTCACTCCTTCGTGGAAGTGGGAGCGTATTCCAACATTCCGGCAACGCAGGTGTGCATGAACTGTCATTCGCAGATCCAGAAAGACAGCCCCAAGCTTGCTCCGCTTCGCGAATCTTGGGAAACGGGCAAACCGGTGAAGTGGGTTCAAATCCACAAGACCCCTGAGCACGTGTATTTCAACCATGCGGTCCACGTGAATCGCGGGGTTGGTTGCGTATCGTGTCACGGCAAGGTCAATGAAATGGATGTGGTGCATCACGCCGAGCCACAGTCCATGGCATGGTGTCTTGATTGTCATCGCAACCCGGAGAACCACGTGAGGCCAGTGAGTGAGGTGACGAACTTTGCGTGGAACCCGTCAGGTGATGCTGGCGCGGGGAAGAGTCAGCGGGAATTTGGACTGGAGTTCATCCAGAAGACTCACATCAATCCGCCAGTCAAGAACTGTGCGGGGTGCCATCGCTAATCTTAGGAGACAGCAAAAATTTTCAAGCAAATGAGTAAGCGCGTTTTCCATCACCCGGCCGAAGAGAGTCAAAGCGGACGGAAATATTGGAGGTCTCTTGGGCAGTTGTCTGAAACGCCGGAGTTTCGGGGATGGCTGGAACGCGAGTTCCCGCAGGGGGCATCCGAGTTAGAATCCAGCGAGGTCTCTCGGCGGAACTTCGTTCAGTTGATGGGTGCCTCAGTTGCGCTTGCTGGGATGAGTTTGTCTGCGTGTCGTAGGCCGATCAAACAACTGGTCCCGTTCTCTCGTGGCGTGGAATGGTCTGTTCCCGGCAAAGCGCTGTTCTTTGCATCGAGCTTCCCGACGCGGCGCGGGGCGTTGCCCGTATTGGTGACCACGCACGATGGGCGTCCGACCAAGATCGAAGGAAATCCTGAGCATCCTGCATCCCAAGGTGCAACGGATGTGTGGGCGCAGTCTTCCCTGCTCGACCTTTACAACCCACACAGAGCAAGCAAGTTCAAGGTTGCTGGTGCTGACTCTGATCGGAAGGCATTCCTCGATGCGTTGAATCAAGCCGTCGCCAAAACAGCGGATGGGACGGGCCTTGCTTTCTTGGTTGACGAGAATCACGGACCGTCTCGTGAGTCATTGAGGGGGGCAATCACCAAAAAGCTTCCTAAAGCTCGGTGGTTCTCATCGGAGGTTTTTGGTAACGCAGCCTCGGTTGAGGCGTCAGGATTAGCGTTTGGCGTGGGCTTAACCGCGAGACCTGCTCTTGCTGCTGCAGACAAAATCCTTGCTGTGGATTTTGACTTCTTGGGTCACGAGGGCACCGTGCAGGATTCGAAGGGATTTGCGAAGCGACGCAAAACCGACAAGTCCGCCGACTCGATGAATCGGCTTTATGTTGTCGAGAACCGCTACACCGTGACTGGGGGGATGGCGGATCACCGCTTGAGGATAAAGGCTTCGGCATGCGGACCTTTCTTGAGAAGTTTGGCTGATGAAGTGGTAAAAGCCACTGGGGACCAACCTTTGAAAGATGCGGTCACCTCCTGCAAGCTGGATCAACTGCCAGGCAACGAGAAGTGGGTGGCGGAGTGTGCTGCAGACCTTGTCGCTTCAAAGGGGAAATCTCTGGTTCTCGTGGGAGCTGGTCAGAGCGTTGCCGCCCAGGTCCTTGGGTATTGCATCAATCGGGCGCTAGGTGCCCTTGGGGCGACGTTGATTGTGTCTCGGAGTCCTGTGGCTCCGATTGAATCCTACAGCGCGTTTCTTGGGGCGCTCCAGTCGGGTGCGGGGATCAAGGCTGTTGTTGTTTTGTCGGGCAATCCCGCCTACGCAAAGCCGGGCGATGTGAACTTTGAGGAGCTTTCGAAGGGATTAGACACGCTGGCTGTTCTTGCTTCATCAGAGGATGAGACCGTCAAGTTGGCGGGTCTAGTTGCGCCAAAGGCGCATTACTTGGAAGAATGGAGTGACGGATTTGCCGCAGACGGTTCCGTTGTGATTGGGCAACCATCCATTCTACCGATTTTTGGGGGTATTTCCGAACTCGAGGTTCTCGCATCGATTGCGGGGGTGACCGAAACCCCGCACCAGCTGGTACAGCGGGTTCATCGCGAACTTGGCGGGAAGGATTGGGTGAAGAATCTGCGGGACGGATTTTACGGCAAACCTTCCTCGCACGAGGCTATTGCGGCAGGGACCTTAGGAAACGTGCCTTCACCGGCCAAAGCTGCGGAAGGCTTTGAAATCGTCTTCGTCAATGATTCGAAGGTTGATGATGGCCGCTATGTGTCCAACGGTTGGTTGCAGGAGCTGCCAGATCCGATCACAAAACTAACTTGGGACAATGCAGCGTTGATCAGTCCGCAGACGGCGAAGGAACTCGGCGTTTCGAATGGGGACTGGCTAGATATCAAATCAACTTCAGGGCGCGCAGTGAAGGTCCCTGCTTTGATTGCCCCAGGTCACGCTGAGAAGTCTGTCACGGTGGCGATTGGGTACGGAAGGTCCGACGCAAGTCCAGTAGGTCGCGGCGTGGGCTTTGATGTTTTTCCGATTCAGACGGTTGGGCTTTCTAGGATTGTCCCGGGGACAGTATCCAAGAGTTCTGGCAAGACGCATGCCTTGGCAATCACGCAGGAGCATGGTGCGCTGGAGGGGCGTGGCGCAGACATCACCCGCGAAACGACGATTGACGGGTGGAGGAAAAATGCCGATAGCCATCCCGACTTCATCAAAAAAGCGGGGATAGACGCACACACTCCAGACAACTTCTCGTTATATTCGAACCCTCCGCTTGACGACATCCACGCATGGGGGATGGCAGTGGATCTCAGTCTTTGCACGGGATGCTCTGCCTGTATGGTGGCTTGTCAGGCGGAAAACAACATCCCAGTGGTGGGCAAGGAGCAGGTCATCATCGGCCGAGAAATGCACTGGATTCGCACCGACCGTTACTTTGCTGGCGACCAAGGTGAAACGGCGGAACCCGAGATGGTGAGCCAACCCATGATGTGTCAGCACTGCGAGAATGCGCCGTGCGAAACGGTTTGCCCAGTGAACGCGACTGTCCACTCCGAGGACGGATTGAACGTGATGGCGTACAACCGGTGCATCGGGACGAGGTATTGCGCGAACAATTGTCCATTCAAAGTCCGCCGCTTCAACTTTTTCGATTACAACCAGCGTCCGTTGGACAATCTTTACAAGTGGAACCTCATCAATGAGAAGGGGATGGCTGAGACCTTGAAGATGTCCAAGAATCCGAACGTCACGGTGCGTATGCGAGGGGTCATGGAGAAATGTACCTTCTGCGTGCAGCGTGTTCAGGAGGCGAAGATTGCGGCGAAGGTGTCCGTGAAGGACTCTGGTAAAGCGCCTCAGGTTCCCGCTGATTCCTTCACGTCGGCGTGCGCTCAGGTGTGTCCAACGGATGCCATCACCTTTGGTGACATCAAGCAGAAGGATAGTCGACTGAATCAACTGAAGGATTCTCAACGCGGTTATCGCCTATTCGAATACCTGAACACTCAGAACCGCGTTTGGTACTTGGCGAGAGTCAAGAATCCGAACCCCAAAATGCCCGATGCGGGTAAAAATGGGGCATTCATGAATCAAGGCCACTGATTAACTTTCTAAGATAATGGCAAAAGAATCAGGCATTTCATTTCACACGCCAGAGGAACTCAAAAGGGTTCCTTTGGTCACCAACAATCGATCGGTCGCTTGGATAACGGACAAGGTCTCTGAAATCGTCGAGAAGAAGACGCCACTTTGGTGGTATTTAGCCTTCGCGGTTACTGCTCCGATTGCGTTGATGGGGTTGGTTTGTATCGTCTACCAGATCTCGAACGGTGTCGGCGTGTGGGGGGAAAACCATCCGAATGGTTGGGCATGGGATATCACGAACTTCGTGTTCTGGATTGGGATTGGGCATGCTGGGACCCTCATTTCAGCGATTCTTTTCCTGACGAGGCAGAAGTGGCGTACATCAATCAACCGAGCCGCTGAGGCGATGACTTTGTTTGCGGTGGTCTGTGCAGGAATCTTTCCAGCAATCCACGTGGGACGTTTTTGGATGGCTTGGTTCCTTGCGCCGGTCCCCAACGCAAACGGTATTTGGCCGAATTTCCGTTCACCTTTGCTGTGGGATGTTTTCGCGGTCTCAACGTACTTCACCGTCTCTGTCCTGTTCTGGTATGTGGGACTCATCCCTGATTTAGCCACGTTGCGTGACCGAGCAAAGTCGGGGCTCACGCAAAAGATTTATGGGTTCTTTGCGTTGGGGTGGCGTGGATCGAATCGGCAGTGGAGGCACTATGAAATGGCCTATTTGATTCTCGCAGGTCTTTCGACTCCGCTGGTGTTGAGTGTGCACTCAATCGTGTCCTTTGACTTCGCCACTTCGATCATGCCTGGATGGCACACGACAATTTTCCCGCCTTACTTTGTCGCTGGGGCTATTTTCGGGGGATTCGCGATGGTTTTGACCATCATGCTCCCCGCGAGCCTGATTTATCCCCAGATCAGCGACCTTATCACTCGTCAGCATGTGGATAAGATGGCGAAAATCATTTTGCTGACTGGTTCGATTGTCGGATATGCCTACTTGATGGAGTTGTTTGTTGCTTGGTACGGCGGCAACAAGTTCGAGGGGTTCACCTTTTTCAAAGCTCGCGCGAACTTTGACGGTCAGGGTTGGTACCAGTGGGCTTACTGGGCGATGATGTTCTGCAATGTGATCTCGCCACAGATTTTTTGGTCCAAGTGGGCGCGGTCGAACTACATTGTTGTGTTCATTGTTTGCCAGTTTGTGAATGTGGGAATGTGGTTTGAGAGGTTCGTCATTATTGTGACGTCTCTCGCTCAGGATTTCTTGCCCAGCTCGTGGGGGCATTACAGCCCGAGCACTACGGAGATTCTGACCTTCATCGGCACATTTGGAATTTTCTTGTCACTCTTCCTCTTGTTCATGCGCTTCCTCCCGATGATTGCAATCTCTGAGGTAAAGCTAGTCACCCCCGAGGCAGACCCCCACAGTGGTGGGCACGACGACAAACACTAGAACTTTACGGGCTAAATACTTTATGGATCAGTCCAGTCAAAAAGTTTACGCAGTCGGCGCACTTTTCAACGACGCGGGAAGTGTGATGTCAGCCGCAGAGAAGATTCGTGATTTGGGGTTCGTGCATTGGGATGTGCATACGCCGTTCCCTGTTCACGGCATGGATCAGGCGATGGGGCTTGGAAAGTCCTGGCTCAGCGCTGTCGTTTTTTGTGGCGGGATCTTGGGATTCACCACGGCGGTGTGTCTGACGACAATCCCTTCGTTCGGGATCTATCCGATGATCGTCCATGGCAAGCCTTACGATTGGCGCACGATTGTCAGCTTTTTCCCAATCATGTTTGAGCTGACGGTTCTTCTTTCGGCTTTCGCAGCGGTGGGCGGGATGTTGGCTATGAACCGACTGCCGCGATGGAATCATCCGGTGTTTGAGTGGGCTCATTTCACGAAAGTCTCTGACGACACGTTCGCCATCGTGATTGAGTCACGAGATCCGAAGTTCTCCATCTCGAAGGTCACCGAACTACTTCAGAGCGTTGGGGGCACGGATGTGTCTGTGATTAGGGAGGAAGCATAATCCAAAAAAGTATGTTGAAAGGATTTTTCATGACCGCCATCCCGATTGGGGTATGTGCAGTCTCATTCTTGGGTGCGCGTGGCGAGAAGTTCACGCAGACCCCGCTGCAGATTTTCTCGGATATGAAGCACCAGCCGAAGCTAATCACCCAGCATCCCTCGCCAGCTTTTGCTGACGGTCGCGGCGATCGGGCTCTGGTTGAGGGAACGCTTCCGAGGGGTTACACGCTCAAGGGGAAGTACCTATCCACTTCAGCCTCCAACGTTGGGGGGGGGTTTACTGTATCCAACGATTATTTGAATACGGGAACATTTGGTTCGGTTTACGGGGCTGGGTTCCCAGTCAAGGTTGATTCAGAACTTCTGGCGCGCGGAGAGAATCGTTATAATATTCATTGTGCTGTCTGCCACGACACGAATGGAAGTGGCAATGGGCCAACCAAGGCTTTGGGATTGGCTACGGTAGCGTCTCTGACAGACGACCGAATCAAGGGCCAGCCCGAGGGGCAGATTTTTTCGACGATCACTCATGGCAAGAACACGATGGGTGCATATGGGCCCAATATCAGCGTGAAGGATCGCTGGGCGATTGTTGCACATGTTCGTGTGTTACAGGCTCAGGCATCGACGCCGGCGGCGGAGATTCCCGACAATATCAAGAGTTTGATCAAATAGTTCTCATGGCTTCACATAATCAACCATTGACGGTGGAGAAGTTTCCAATCGATCGAGCCGCCGCGCTTTCGCGAAGAGGTTTTGCAGTAGCTGTGGTGGGGGCTGTGCTTGGGGCTATCGGCTACTCCCAGAGCTCGGAGCAGTTTGCGTTCTCTTGGTTGTTTGGATTCATGGTGGTGTTCACCATTGTTGCGGGAGCAGCATTCTGGAACATTCTGCATCACGCGACCGACTCTGAATGGTCTGTCTTGATCCGCCGCCAAGTGGAGAACATTGCATCCATCTTCCCGATGTTGATTGTTGGATTTCTCCCTCTCTTGTTCCTGTCAGCACCGTTGCTTTGGAAATGGTGGAATGTGCCGCACGGTGTGGATGCATTATTGGATAACAAAGAAGCTTTTCTGAATAAGCCTTTCTTCACCGCTCGCTCGTTTTTGTACTTCGGCTTGCTTGGTCTGGTTGTTTGGGCGTTGAGACGGAGGTCCTGCAGCCAGGATTCTGACGGAGCGGCGTCACACTCACTTTCGATGAGGAAGGCCTCGATTGCTGGTTTGCCGATTTTCGCCGTCTCGTTGACGTTCGCGGCTGTGGACTGGTTGATGGGCTTGGATTATCACTGGTTTTCCACCATGTGGGGCGTTTACATCTTCGCGGGTGCAGCGGGTAGTTCAATGTCGCTGATTGTACTTGTGGTTAGTTGGTTGCGTTCGGAAGGCTATTTGCGCGCTGTCAACCAAGAGCACTATCACACGATGGGCAAGTTCATGTTGGCGTTCACAGTATTTTGGGCGTACATCGGCTACTCCCAGTACATGTTGATTTGGTATGCAAACATGCCCGAAGAGACGATTTACTTCAAGATTCGCAACACAGAGGGATGGCACATCTTGAGCACTCTCTTGGTGGCGGG
>CAZAZT010000006.1:37400-56486 GCA_964489645.1 uncultured Chthoniobacteraceae bacterium
TTCCCCATCAAAGATCCTCGCCTTGCAGGATCGGTCAACCTCCACAACTAATCACTTTTATGGGATTTCCTGTTCCTACCGTCGGCTACGCACTCTTGCTAGGCCTATCCGTATTCACCCTTGGTTATGCAGCGAGGTTGAATGACGGTGCGTCTGACTGGTCCGCTAGTGCCGCAGAGCGAATCCAGAGCGAACGTCGACTCAGGGTGGTCAAAGAGAGTATGGCTAAGGCGTTGCCTTCTGCCGACAAGTGGCTGAGTCCCGAGAAGTCAGCGGCGACGCTTTCGAAAGCAAGTGCATCAGCGGTTGTTCTTTCTAAGACCTCCGCATTGAAGCCAGCGGCCTCCCAAGTCGCTGTTGACGGCGTCATGCCCGCTCCCAAACCCGGTGAGGCTCCAACGATGCCTTCTTCACCCTCGGGGGCCTCTACGCTCCGATTTGAGGCGACTAAAGCAAACTGAAGATATTATATGGAGTTAGGTCAAATACATAAAAACCGAATCGAGATTGATTCAGGAGTCGGGCCCCTCGTTAAACGCTGGGTTCTGGTTTCGGTGCTTTGGACTCTGGTTGGCCTCGTCACATTGGGCGCTTCTATGCTGGAGCTGCTGAATCCAGATCGCTTTGTGTGGTCGGGAGTGAGCTTCGGGAAACTTTTCCCTTTGGCTAAGTTCATTTTGTGTTTCGGTGGGTTGGGCAGTGCGGCTTGGGGAGCTTCTGTTTGGTCCCTTGCTCGAGAATCTGAGGATCGGCCCTCTGTCGGACTCCTGGGGCGTTGGGCGAACGAGTTGGGTTTCGGATTCTGGTCGGTTGGTGTTTTGTCGGTCATCGCCTACGTGGTGGCGGTTGGTCTCCCAGGCAGTGGGGTAGTGCCTCAGGGTTCGTTGTGGCTTCTTTCGTTGGGAGCCCTACTCTCCGTTTCTGGGATGCTTTCGTTTGGTGGTCTGGCTTTGGGATCCACTCAGGGTTTCGGGCTCAGCTTGGTCTGCAGTCTTGTGTCGCTTTGTTCTTTGGTTGCGTACATCCGGGGGAGTAGTTCTCTCGGACTTCTGCTCGGGATCGTTTGCGCTTCAATGTTGGTGGTTGGCTCTCAAGGGCTGAGTGCCTCGGTCTTGGCGGTTTGCGCAGGGGTTGTTGGGGTGGTCGGTGCACTATGCATCAAACTGGTAGTTGTCGGTGGTGATGCGAAAGGGGTTGTAACTGCAGTGTCGGATGCGTGGTTTTCTGGCGTTGTGCTGAACGCGTTTGGCCTTTTGATTCCGGTTGGAGTCGCCGTGTTTGTCTTGGGGAAGTCCACAGGCAGACCTCTGTTTTCGCGAGGACACGGGGTGTTGATTGCAGGTCTTGCTGGGATTTTCGGAGGACTTGTTGGGTTGGCGTCATTTTCAGACGGTCCGGTGCCTGCGTGGGTGGGTGCACTTGGGTCGGGCAGCGTATTTTTTGTGATGGTGGTCGTTCTGGGCTTGTGTTCAGCGGTGTTCAGACAGTCCGACGTCCCTGCGGGGAGTCCGTCAGTTGCGTTTGTTCGATGGGGTTCTGTGATGCTGGTGACTGCCGGTCTTCTGCGCACCTTATTGGTGATTCCTGAAGTTGCCGAGAGCTCTCAACTTACAATTGCCCAAATCGGGGTGGATTTCCTTCAGTACTTTGTGGGTGGAGGTTTGGTGATCTGGGGGTCCATCTACTACATCTACCCACGCGTCTGCGGTTGTGAGTGGCTCTCGTCCTCTCTGATTTCATGGCATCTGCGGGGTATGTTGTATGGAGGGGGGCTCGCATTCGGATGCATGTTTGTGAGTGGGGTCGCCTCGGGTTCAGCTTTGAACGAGGCTCTGGCGCCTTTTTCTGAATCTGTGGCAATGGGCAGGTCCTATTATTGGGGCACGGTCATTGGCATCGTGCTGATGGTTTTTGGTCAGATGTCTTCGCTTTTAAATGTTGGTTTTTTATCGATTCGAATTGGGCAACCAGCAGGTGAAGCGACTTTGCTGCCTGATGTATCCAACCACTAAGTCACATGTCTGAACGTTTTTCTACCTTTCCGATTGCACTTACGGCGGTTTGTCTTTCCGCGGGTTTGGGTGTCTTGGGCTTGCAGAGTCAGCTTTCGAGTCTAGAGCCTTCTTTCAAATTGGATGATGGAGTGGTATCCGATGTTTACCCTGTTAGAAACGAAGGGGTGGCTCGTCAGGGGCGTGATATCTTCGTGCGGGAGGGGTGTGCAACTTGCCACACGCAGTTCGTGCGGGGAGAGAGTCACTATGAAATCGAGCGTGGCTGGGGCAAAAGGCGCGGAGTCGCACGGGACTTCTTATTTGAGACGAATGCGAGTCTCGGGATGACTCGGCTCGGTCCGGATTTGGCGAACTATGGGAACGCCGACTGGGGCAAGGCAGCGAAGGGGCTTGGGGTACCAGCCAATCGATTGGATGAGGCGCGGTTGCTTGAGTACTTTTTCAACCCAAGGAAGTTTTCGAAGCACACAATCATGCCGTCGTATCAAGGGCTTTTCGAACGGGTTCATGAGCGAGAAACGGTAGTTGCGGCATTCACTGTCAAAGATGATCACGGGAACTCATTCACACCGAAGGCAGAAGCATTCGCGCTTGTGGCTTACTTGCGATCTTTGGACCGCAGCGTGCCGTTGCCCGAGACTGCGGTTGCGGGTGTTTTACCGGTGAAAAAATAATCGAGGTTCGAAAATGTTGGATAATCAGAATCAGTCAGAGTTTTTGGACAAAGGAAACGTTCCTGCTGTCTCTCGTGAGCGTGACCCAGTCGACTCAGGAGAGTCTCGAGCACCCTTTTGGGTTGTTGCGATTGGCGGGTTGATGCTCGCGGCGGGGGGGATTGTGATTGGAATCCGGTCTGGTGGGTTTTCTAAAGATGTTTATGGGCCCGAACAGCTTTATGCTGGGATGTCTCGCTTGGGATCTGGGGACGGTGCGGGAGCAGCCCAAGAGAAGACATTGGCAGAGCTGGGCAAGGAAATCTATGCGAACTGTCAGTCGTGTCATCAGCCGAGTGGAGTGGGCGTGGCGGGTCAGTTTCCGAGTTTAGTTGGCGCTGATTATGTTACTGGTTCTGAGAAGCGTTTGGTTTCGATTCTTCTCAAAGGGATTCAAGGACCGCTGAAGGTTGGTGACGCGGCGTTCAATGGACTGATGCCTGCATGGGAAAGCACGCTATCAGACAAGAAAATTGCCGCCGTTGCCACGTATGTTCGCGGTGCTTGGGGGAACTCTGCTGCTGAGATTTCGCCTGAAAAGGTCGCGGTGGTGCGGAAGGAACTTGCCAGCCGGACTGCACCATACACTGAGGCTGATCTTGCTCAAATCCCTGCGGATGCGAAGATTGAAGGTGCTGCTCCTTCCGCACCGTCGGCGTCCGCTCCGAGTTCAGGAGCACCAGCGCCGGGTGCTGCAACGGCAGCCGCGTCCGGCGAGGCCAAGACGGTTTCTCTTGATGATGGCAAGACCCATTACATGGCGATATGTGTGGCATGCCACCAACCCACAGGTTTGGGTTTGGCACCAGTGTTCCCTCCGATTGCCGAGACCGAGTATGTGAACGACAGTGCTGAGCGCTTGGTGGCAATCATCCTGAAAGGGGTGATCGGACCAATCACAGTGAAAGGAACGGTTTACAACAATGTGATGCCAGGGCAAGAGGCACTCTTGACGGATAAAAAGATTTCAGAGGTCGCTTCGTTCGTTAGGGCGAACTTCGGGAACAAATCTGGTCCAATCACCGCGGAGCAGGTTTCTGAGGTCAGAAAAAAGTACACATCTAGGGCGACGCCGTGGACGGAGGCAGACTTGAAGGCTTTCACCCCAGACAAAAAAGACTGAGATGATGCGGATTTCTTTAAAAAAGCTGGTCGTAATCGCGTTGTCGCTGGCGGCTTCTACGCACGCGCAGGACGATTTGGGTAAGCAGGTCTACAGCACTGTGTGCATTGCCTGTCACCAACCGACGGGTGCTGGTCTTCCTCCGGTATTCCCAACACTGATCAACACTGAGTATGTCAATGGGTCAGCCGAGCGAATGGCTGCGATTGTCCTCAAAGGGGTGATGGGACCTATCACAGTGAATGGCGCGGCTTTCAACAACATCATGCCGCCGCAAGAGGCCATGTTGACAGACGAGAAAATCGCGGCAGTGATAACCTACGTCCGGGCAAGTTTTGGCAACAAAGCCGCGGCGGTGAAACCCGAAGTTGTGGCCGAAGCCCGTAAGAAGTTCATGTCCAAGGCAACCATGTGGAGTGAAGCCGAGCTGAAGGCTTGGCCTGAAGAGAAGAAGTAAACCAACGATTTCCTGAAAATATGGCTGTATCACACGCACACTCTCCAGCATCAGAGCACGGACACTCCCATGAAGATCATCATGAGTTGTCCTTCCTTCAGAAGTATGTTTTCTCTACGGATCACAAGGTAATTGGAATCCAGTACGGAGTGACGGGATTGGCGTTCCTTTTCTTCGGGTTCATGCTGATGCTCGTCATGCGGTGGCAGTTAGCGCATCCTGGAGAAGCGGTCCCTTTTGTTGGTAATCTGCTTCACAACATTTTTGGGGACACCGTTTTTGACGGCGCCAAACGAGCCGCTGGTATCGCGGGTGTTTTGACGCCTGATGGGTACAACACCTTTGGGGCCATGCACGGGACCATCATGGTTTTCTTCGGGGTTGTGCCGGTCGCGTTTGCTGCATTCGGTAACTACGTTGTTCCTTTGCAGATTGGGGCTCCCGATATGTGTTTTCCGAAGCTGAACATGGCGAGTTTCTGGAGCTTCTTTGTGAGCTGTGTCATCATGGTGGGAAGCTTTTTCGTCGGTACCGGAGCGGCGAAATCGGGATGGACAGCGTATCCACCGCTGGCCGGGATTGCGGACCTGCCTGAGGGAGGAAGCATCTGGTGGAATGGCCAGACGTTATGGTTGCTTGGGATGGTGTTTAACATCACGGGCTCTCTGTTGGGTTCAGTGAATTTCATTGCAACAATCATCCAGCTAAGGGCTCCAGGCATGACGTGGATGAGACTTCCTTTCTTTGTTTGGGCTCAGTTTGTGACGGCATTCTTGCTGTTATTGGCTTTCCCTCCTCTTGAGGCGGCGGGGCTGATGCAGTTCACGGACCGAGTTTTTGGAACAAGTTTCTTCATGCCTACCGGGTTGGCTGTGGCCAAGGCGATAGGGCAGACGTGGGCGGGGGGCGGAAGCCCGGTGCTGTGGCAGCATTTGTTCTGGTTCTTGGCGCATCCGGAAGTTTACGTGTTGATCTTGCCTGCGATTGGGATGGTGGCGGAGATTGTGGCGAATAACACGAGAAAGCCCCTTTATGGCTATAAGGGCATGGTGTACGCAGTTTTCGCTCTCGGATTTTTGTCATTCATCGTGTGGGCCCACCACATGTACATGACGGGGATGGGCGCTAAGGTGGCATCTTTCTTCCAAGCGACAACCATCATGATTTCGGTGCCATCGGTCATTTTGCTGACGTCTCTGATCATTTCTCTCTGGGGGGGATCGATTCGTTTCAACAACGCTATGCTCTTCGCTGCTGCGTTCTTGCCGATGTTCGGTATTGGAGGGTTGACGGGGATTCCGCTGGCTTTCAACGCCGTTGATCTCTTCCTACATGACACTTACTACGTGATTGGCCATTTCCATTATGTGGTCGCACCAGGAACCATTTTCGCGATTTTTGCAGGCGTGTATCACTGGTACCCGAAAGCGACTGGGCGTCATTTGAACGAGTTCCTTGGGCGAGTGCACTTCTGGGGATCTTTGGTGGCCATCAACGGCCTCTTCTTCCCGATGTTCTTGCAGGGGATGGCTGGCGTTCATCGGCGTTGGTATGATGGAGGCGCAACGTACGAAGGAATCATCGCTCCGGTATTGAAGTGGAATAACTTCATGACGGTTTCGGCCATCTTACTGGCGCTGTTCCAACTTCCGTTCATCTACAACTTCTTCACGAGTATTTTTCTTGGTCAGAAGGCAAGCGATAATCCGTGGGATGCAACGACCTTGGAGTGGGACACGCCTACCCCTCCGCCTCACGGAAACTTCACGAAGGAGATCAATGTGGTCAGGGGGCCTTACGAGTACAGTGTGCCGGGTGAGTCGAAGGACTATCTCACTCAGAACGGCTAATCAGTGATTTAGGAGAGAAAATGGAGATTCCACATACAGTAACGGCAAGGCCTGATACGGGTTTATACAGTTCTAAACTTGGTATTTGGTTGTTTTTGGCATCCGAGGTGATGCTCTTCGGCGGTTTATTTTCAGCGTATATTTTCCTGAGATTGGGGAGTGAACCTGGGTATTGGCCACATGGCCTTTTGAATGTGCCGGTTGGAACAATGAACACGGCGGTGCTGATTGCTTCGTCTGTCACGGTTGTTTTCGCTTGGGCAGCCCTGAAGATGAGGAAGTTCACGCAGTACAAGGTGTACATGGCCATCACGATTCTCTGTGGAATCCTGTTTTTGGTGGTAAAACTATCGTACGAATGGCCGGATAAGTTCGAGCACTTTGGCGTGTTTGTGAAGAAGAGCGTCGCTTCCAAGTATGAGTCGCTTCTGGGAAATGACCATTTGAAGCAAAAGGGATTGGAGCCCCGCTGGGAGGTTGCTGGGCACTTGTTACATGCTCCGGAGGGCAGCCCCTATCGGCATTTGGCCGAGCATGGTTTCCACCATGAGGAGAGCCATTTGGACGCAGATGCCAAAGCGAAGATTGATGAGGCAAAGACGAAGGATGCGTTTGCGATTCTTTTAGATGCCGCAAATGCAGAGCCTATGAGCCCTGAAAATGAGCGTCCTCATTTCATTCCACGGAAGCGTTCTACCAAGGTGGCAGTTGTCGAAAAGGGCGATGTGGATCACGCAAGTAACTTCACACCGAGGCATTCAACGTATTTCGCCACCTATTTCTTGATAACAGGGCTTCACGGGTTGCATGTGTTGGGCGGAATACTTGTTTTCATTTACCTTTGGCTGCCAATTCCAGGGGGTACTTTGCTGTACAAGAAGAATCCCGAACATCTCGCGAATCGCGTGGAGGTTGCGGGGCTCTTCTGGCACTTCGTGGATTTGGTGTGGATTTTCGTGTTCCCTATTTTCTACCTCTTATAGCGTACGTTTATGGCAGATCATCATTCAGGAGCAAATCAACACGCGGCGGATGAGTCCCACGCCGCAGCGCATGCCAAGGCCTATTTGGTGGTCGGTGCGGCATTACTGGTTCTCACAGGGTTCACTGTTTTCCTCTCGTACGTGGATTTCGGTTCTCAGAGTCGAAACATTATCGTTGGGATGATTGTGGCCACTTTCAAGGCGTCTTTGGTTGCTGCCATCTTCATGCATCTTAAGGGCGAGAAGAAAACCATTTGGCAGTTTCTGATTATGACGGCTGTGTTCGCCGTTGGGTTATTTCTTTTAACTCTGCTCGCGAACGGCGACCCAATTCCAGGAAGCACAACCGCAATCCGATAGTCATTATGAGCCTCAAAGCTTTCCATTTGTTTTTCCTGTTCGTGTCCGTTTTGCTTTGTGCGGGATGTTCTTGGTGGGCGCTTTCGACAGGGGCAAGTGAGGGCTTTGGATATGGGAGTGCTGCTCTGGGTGCATTTTTGCTGATGTACGGAGTATATTTTGTTCGTAAGTCGAATCGAATCATCACTTGATGCCTATGAGAGCGATGCTTTCACTTTTTTTGGCTATTGCTGCTGTTGCTCCCGCGGAAGGCTGCTCGGTCTGCATGGGGGCATCTGGTTTGACGGCAGATGCGACCAACAACGCGATTTTCTTCATGTTGGGTACGCTATTTTTGGTTTTTGGCGGTATTATCGCCGTTGGTGTTTCGATTGTGAGGCGTTCACGGATGGCTATCCCTGAATACGTAGAAGCTAGTTCCTTGAATAAATAGTATGATTAATAAGGCGTTGGGTATTATTGAGAATGCGTCTGAGCATGGTTTCCAAATCGACCATTTATTAGAGTTCTGTCATTGGTTCATGGCGATTTTGGGTGTGTGTTGGACGATTTTTTACGTGGTTACGATTTACAAGTTTCGTCAGTCAAAAAATCCGCGTGCCAACTATCATGGGGTGACAAGTCATGCGTCCACACATGCGGAAATGAGTGTCATCTTGATTGAAGCGGTGTTGTTGGTTGGCTTTGCTGTTCCGATTTGGACGACTCGAGTGAACGAGTTTCCGAATCAGGATGAAGCATTGAGGGTTCGTGCGATTGGGGAGCAATTCGGGTGGAACTTCCATTACCCCGGTCCGGATCGCAAGTTTGGTCGGGTGGATATCAAGTTTGTGACCCCTTCGAATCCTTTGGGTTTGGATCCAAATGACGCGGACGGCAAGGACGATGTGGTTTCCCGCAATGATTTGCATGTGGTGGAGAAGGTGCCGGTAGTTTTGGATATCACCTCGAAGGACGTGATTCATGCGATCTCCATCAAGCAGATGCGTATAGCGCAGGATGCGATTCCTGGATCGAGCATTCCTGCTTGGTTCAAGCCGTTGCGCACGGGTAAGTTCGAGATCGTGTGTGCGCAGCTCTGCGGATCTGGGCACTATTCCATGCGGGCTTTGTGCTTGGTTGATGATCAGAAGGGTTTCGATGAGTTCATCAAAGAGCAGAGTGCTCTCCGTGCGCCGAGCGTTGCGAGCAACTGATTTGATTGATGATTTACGATTTGAAAGGGTGCCTTATGGCACCCTTTTTTCTTCCTGAAAGTGAGTGATTCCTATTCCAGTAGTTCGACGGTGAGAACGCCGATCTTCCGGTTTTCGGTGTTTGTGGTGCTGTGTGTTCTGGGTTTGATCACGGTTGGCGGTCTGGTAACCAGCTGGAATGCGGGAATGGCTGTTCCGGATTGGCCGCTGAGTTTTGGATCATTGAATCCCGCAGGGTGGTGGGCGGATTTTGCGGTGCGGTTGGAGCATGGCCATCGCTTGTATGCGGCGAGCGTTGGTGTATTGGTCGGCATTCTGGTGGCGTGGCTTCATCGGGACTTCCGTTCTTTGGGGGTCGCGCTGACGGCGGCGATTGTGGTGTCGGTAGTGGGCCGTCTGCTTGGTTTGAGTGCGCCTGCGAAGATGCATCTTGGGTTGTGGGTTCCGGCATTTTGTTTTTTGGCTTATCTCTCATGGAAGGCGGATGCGGGAAACCGTTTGGCTTTGGTTGGCCGTTTTGCCTTCGTTTTGGTGTGCGTTCAGGCCACGTTGGGCGGTTTCAGGGTGACGCAAGAGACGGCTGGCAGTGTGGACGTCGCTTTGGTGCTTCGCGTGTTTCACGGATGCGTTGCCCAACTTTTCTTGAGTTTGCTTGTGATGATTTCGTGCCAACTATCTGGCTTTGGGGTTCCGGCGTTCTCGCTGGCGCGCGGATTTTTTGGTAGGTGGGTCCTCCTTTCGGCTCTGTTCATGCAACTGATTTTTGGCGCCACGATTCGCCATCGGGGGGCTGGACTCGCTATCCCGATGTTCCCAGCGGCTGCTCCCGACGGAAGTTGGATGTTGAAGCAGCATGGTTTCTTGTTGGACCTGCACTTTACGCACTCTCGCTTGATGCCTTTGCTTGTTTTGGGGCTGGTCGCATGGATTTTGTGGCGTGATTCACGGATTGAGGGCCGTTTGCGGGCGGTCCGAGTTCTGCCATTGGCGCTGGTCGTTTTCCAAATCGTTTTGGGGCTTTCTGTGATATGGTCCGGACGATCCGCTGGGGTGACGACACTGCATGTGCTCACGGGGGCGTCGCTTCTTGCTTCGGTTGTTTTGAACCTCTGTGTTGATGCATCGGGCGGGTTTCGGACTGTGAATGGAGAGAGGGGGGGCGAATGAGTTTGGGAAAGGTTGAGATTCCCGGGGGGGATGACGATGGGGGGGGCGAAGGGCCGGGCTTTTTCGCCGATTTGATGGTTTTGACGAAGGTCCGTCTGAGCTTTTTGGTTCTTGTGACGACCTTGACGGGTTTCTGGTACGCCAAGCTATTACAGGTCAGCGGGACGGATTCGGTGAGTGTTTGGTCGTTCAGTAACTTGGTGCAGTGTTTTCACGTTTTGGTCGGCACGGCTTTTTCTGCATTTTCTGCAGCGGCCTTGAATCAGTCGTATGAGGGTGAGGTGGATGCTCGGATGGAGCGTACGAAGGGGCGGCCTGTTCCTGCCGGTCGCATGAGGTCTGTCGGCGCGTTCCAGTTGGGCGTTGTTTTTGGGCTGGTTGGGGTTGCGTATTTGGCGGTGTTTGCGGGTTGGCTGACGGCTTTGTTGGGAGCGATCACGATCTTCGTTTACGTTTGGATTTATACACCGATGAAGCAGCGTTCGTTTGCGGCGGTGTACATCGGTGCGGTTTCCGGTGCGATTCCACCGTTGATGGGGTGGGTTGGGGCTGGCTCGGATCGGTGGTGGGGGGGATGGGTTCTATTCGCTGTTTTGTTCTGTTGGCAGATGCCTCACTTTCTCGCGATTGCGTGGTTGTACCGGGATGAGTACGAGTTGGCTGGGCTCAAAATGTTGCCAGCGGGGGATCCGAACGGAGAACGTGCAGGCATCATCGCTCTCTTGTTTGCTCTGCTTCTTGCCGTAGCGGGGTTCTTTCCAAGTTTCACCGGAACCGTTTTTCGTTTTCATCTCCCGCTTTCAGCCTTGATGAACTTTTTCATGGTTGGGTCGGCCCTGGTTTTTCTCTTGGACCGCTCGCGTTTGACTGCGAGGCGTCTTTTCTTCGCTTCGATCGTGTATCTTCCTCTTCACCTCGTCCTATTCCTATGTTCTGTGAAGGGGTAAAAGTCTTTTCTAGGGCAGCTTACGGATGCTTGGTTGCTGTCCTGTTCCTGGGATTGCTTGGTTGTGAGTCGGACTCATCCGTTGCGGGGCGGTGTTTGGGGGTGCATTGGGGAGTTCCGGAGTTCTCGTTGATTGACCAAGATGGGAAAACGTTTGAGCGGAGGCAGATGGAGGGACGACTGTGGGTGGTCGATTTTTTCTACACGACCTGTCCGGGGCCTTGCCCAGCTTTGACAAGTCGATTGAGCGAGCTGCATCGATTGTTCGCGTCGGATCAACGCATCGGTTTCCTCTCGATCTCGAGTGACCCGACCAAGGACACGCCTGAGGTTCTGAAGAGGTATGCGGATCGGTTCAAAGCGGATGGGAGATGGTCATTTCTGACTGGCTCCGAAGCGGATGTTTTTCGCTTGGCCAATGAGGGTTTCAAGATGGGTATCGCGAAGATCGAGGGAACCGCGGAGCCTGTGACCCACAGTACCAAGTTGGCGTTGGTTGATGGGGCGGGCGTTGTTCGCGGCTTTTTTGAAGGGGTGTCGGATGGGGAAGGGGTGGGGAAAGGGAAACGGGAGCTTGTCAGTTGTCTTCGACATCTGTTGAAAAATCAGAACCTTAAATGATCTTATGGACGTCTCTCATCTTCCTTTGGTGAATGCCTCGTTGAATGGAACCGCGACGATCCTGCTTCTTGCTGGGATTGTGGCGGTGAAGCGGGGACAAGCCCGATTGCATTCTGCGCTGATGATTGCGGCGATCGTGGTATCCGCTTTGTTCCTCACAAGTTACCTCGTCTACCATTTCAATGTTGGGACGGTGACGAAGTTCACTCACCCCGGTTGGCCTAAGGTGGTCTATCGGTTCATCTTGTTCACGCACATTCCTTTAGCGGTTCTGGTTTTACCGCTTCTTGTTCGGACCGTCCTTCCTGCTTGGAGGGGAGATCTGGTCCTTCATCGGAAGCGGGCAAAACTCACGTTTCCCGTTTGGCTGTATGTGTCAGTCACGGGAGTTCTGGTTTATTTGATGTTGTACGTCTGGTTCC
Source organism: uncultured Chthoniobacteraceae bacterium (assembly GCA_964489645.1). Taxonomy (GTDB): domain Bacteria; phylum Verrucomicrobiota; class Verrucomicrobiia; order Chthoniobacterales; family Chthoniobacteraceae; genus JBEEPE01. Next base: position 49,254 of record CAZAZT010000006.1, read on the forward strand.
CTCCGATGGGCGCTTGATGGGACGCTTGATGAGACCCTTGACGGACTTGACGAGTCCTTGCAAAAGCCTTTCGATCAAAGGTTTGCAGATGCTCCAGCGGTCTTCGTTTTTTCTTCTGCTTTGTGCGATTCTCTTTTTTGGGGGTTCGCGGAAGGGGTACGCGGCTGGAGCGGTTCAGTGGTTGGAGGGATGGAGGTTGAAGTCATGGGCAACCTATCCGTTCGAGAGGTATGAGGCTGCGGAGCTGCCTACTGGCCCGAGTGGGCGGATCGACGAGATCCGGGTGCTGCGGGGTGAGTGTGAATGTTTTGGGGTGGTGGTGAGAGGCGATAGTCCACTTCGAGACGTCAAGGTGGAGATTGTTCGGGCAGGCTCGGATGAGGGTGCGTCGGATCTGGGAGTCACCGTTTGGCGGATGGGGTATGTACATGTCGATGAGCCGAGCGGTTCTCGGATGTCGGGCAATATGCCGTTCTCCACGGGACGTGGAGATTTCCCGGACATCCTCCTTGAGTCGCGTTCTGGTGTGTTGCGGGTGGGGCGCAACCTCCAGTTTTTGGTGCGATTGGAAACCGATCGAGGGACGAAGCCTGGGCGGCGGGAGGTGGAGTTGAGGTTGCGCTATCGGCGTGAGGCGTGGATGCCGAGTGATCAACCGACGGAACATCGGATGCCGCTTGCGGTCAACGTCTCTCCGGTTGCCGTTCCCGAGAGGAGTCCACTGCTCAATACGACATATTTGAGTCCATCGAAGTTCTCGCTCGGTGACCTATCTGAGCCGGAGCGACGGAAGCATTTGCGGATGTTCGCGCGTTCTCGACAAACGCCCCATCCGATCTTACCTGCTCCGCGTGTGACTGTTCGAGGCGATCGGTTGGAGGTGGATTCGGGAGCATGGGAATCTGCGGTGACGGAGTTATTAGATGAAGTGCCTGATGCGAAGCTGTTTCTGCCAGCGTGGGCGTCGTATCCGGATCCGCGATTGCAGGGCGTTTACTTTGTCCATCACCTCCCTGCGAGCATCAGTCAGAAGTGGTTTGGCGTTGCGGTGTGCGGTGTCGACGGTTCGTTGGGAGAGAGTTTCAAGAATCTGTTCGCTCAGTATCTTCGGCATTTCCAGAAGGTCATCGAGAGGCATGGGTGGGGGGATCGTTTCAGTTTGGCGACGGTGGATGAACCCTACACGGCTCACACGAGCGATCGGGCGCGTGACACCGCGGAGAGCAACTTCCGTTTGGTGTCGGAGTTGGCAGCGCTGTACCACGAGCATGCACCGCTGGTGCGTCCTTTTGTGACGGGGGAACCGATGGATGGGATTGCGGGGCTGGAGCGGGTCGGGCATTGGTGCGTGCGAAATCTGGGGAAGGTTGCTCGAGTGCAGGAGTTTGCGCGGAAACACGGCGCGTGGGTGACGATTTGTGACAACTATCGGATCGGGACGGATTTCCCAGCGGTCGCTCCTCGAACGCTTGGGTGGCTCGCATGGTCGGTCGGCGCGCGTGGGTGGCTCACTTTTGAAGCGCTTTCGGGATTTGAAGACGCGTACGAAGGGAGCGTGCTGACATATCCGATGGTTCATGGGCCGAGCGTCTGGGGAATGGGGCAGCTATTCTATCCGACGATCGGGCAGCCTGGATTGGTACCGTCGTTACGCTGGGAGATGATGCGGGAGGGTGCGGAGGATTACGAACTGCTCACTGAGTTGGCAGGTCGTTTAGCGAAGGGCGGAACCTCTGAAGAATGGGTCGCGCGTGCAACAGAAATCCTTGGTAAGGAGGCGCATCGATTGGCCGGAGGCGTTGGGGATCCTGAGACGATGAGCGGTATGAAGCGGGAGAACCCTCGTTTCCAAGCGGAGGTGGAGTCCGTCCGACGTCGGGCGATCGAGTTGTTGGAGGAGCAGGTGCGGTAAGGTGCGCATCGGTTGCGCGTGATCACGTCAGGATCTGGCGCACCACTTTTCCGTGAACATCGGTCAGTCGGAATCTGCGGCCTTGGAAATCGAAGGTGAGACGTTCGTGATCGAGTCCGAGGCAGTGGAGGATGGTCGCTTGGAGATCGTGGACGTGGACGGGGTTCTCGGTCACGTGGAAGCCGAAGTCGTCAGTCGAGCCGAAGGTGAGGCCTCCTCGTATGCCGCCGCCAGCAAGCCACATGGAGTAGGATTGCGGGTGGTGATCCCTTCCCAAGGAACGTCCGAGCGCAGGGTTGTTCTCGACCATGGGAGTTCGACCGAACTCGCCTCCCCAGATGACCAGTGTGGAGTCCAGCAATCCTCGGTCTTTCAGATCCCGGATGAGTGCAGCAGAGGCTTGGTCGGTCTTTTTGCAGTTACCGGTGTGATTTCCGACGAGGCCTGAGTGGGCGTCCCAGCCTTCGTGATAGATGTTGATGAAGCGCACCCCGCGTTCGACCATGCGTCGCGCAAGAAGGCATGCTCTGGCGAACGAGGGTTTATCCGCCTCACAACCATACATTTCCAGAGTGGCTTTTGATTCGCTTTGGAGGTCCATGAGTTCAGGGGCGCTGGTCTGCAGCTTGAAAGCCATCTCATAGGATTCGAGACGGGTCTTGATCTCGGGATCACCGACGCGTTCCAAGTTCGATCGATTGAGATCTCCGATCAGGTCGATGGTGTCGCGTTGGGTTCTGGGATCGATACCTTTCGGCGAACTCACATTCAGGATCGGATCCCCTTGGTTCCGGAAGCGAACGCCAGTGTAACTAGTTGGAAGGAAACCGCTTGACCAGTTCGCAGTGCCGCCGCTGATGCCGGCCCCGGTGCTCATCACCACGAATGCAGGAAGGTCCTTGGATTCGGCACCTAATCCATAAGTGGCCCATGAGCCGATGCTTGGTCGACCTGGTTGAGAGAAGCCCGTGTTGAGGAAGATCTGTGCGGGGGCGTGATTGAACTGGTCGGTGGTGACCGATCGGATCAAGCAGATGTCATCCACTACCGTTGCGAGATGAGGCAATGCGTCGCTCAGTTCAGTCCCTGCTTGACCATGCTTGGAGAACGCGAACTTGGGTGCCATCACGGCAGCATCCGGTCGGATGAACGCGTACCGTTGTCCGCCGATGACGGACGGAGGCAGAGGCTTACCGTCATAGCGAACGAGATCGGGTTTGTGATCGAAAAGGTCGAGCTGTGAGGGAGCGCCGGCCATGAAAAGGTGGATGACCGATTTGGCCTTTGGCGTGAAGTGCGGTGCGCTTTGGGCGGGCACTGCGGCTCGAGAGATCGTTGTAACGGATGGAGTCAGCAGTGAGGCGAGGCCGAGTTTGCCTAGACCGATTCCGCATTCATTCAGGAACCAACGTCGGCTTGTGTGGGGAGCGTGATCCATGGGTAGGTCAGTTTTTGGTGACGGTCTCATCGAGGTTCATCAAAGCCCTGACGAGGAGTGTCCAAACAGCGGTCTCGTCGGCTTTGAGCGGCGTTTTTCCTGCGATGGATTCAGGGTCGATTTCTCGGGTGCGGATGCGATTGCGCTGGAGGTTCACAAAGCGTTGCATCTGAGAAAGTTCATCGGAGGAAGGTGATCGGGAAACAAAGCGTTTGTGAAGATTGGTGATCTTCGAAGTGTCGTCGTCGCTGCTGTTCGCGACGGTCTCGCCTGCGTGGCGAGCCATCTCGACGAACGCTTCGTCATTGAGGAGTGTGAGGGATTGGAGCGGCGTGTTCGTTGTTTCCCTGCGGGCGACACAAGTCTCTCCGCTTGGCCCATCAAAGGTGCTGCTCATCGCGAATGGGGCCGACCTTTTCATGAATGTATAAATGCTTCTTCGATGGCGATCCTCGCCTTGGCTTGTCGACCATCCTCCTCCGCCATAGGCCGTCTCGGTCGCGCCGGCGGGTTGCGGTGGATATACGGAAGGTCCGTACATCTTTGAGGAGAGAAGGCCGGTTGCGTGAAGCAGAGAATCGCGGATCTGTTCCGCGTCGAGGCGCACCCGAGGGCCTCGCGCGAGCAGCATGTTCTCAGGGTCACGCTCCCGCATGAGTGCGGACATTGCCGAGGACTGTTGGTAGGTGCGACTGGTGACGATGAGTTTGTGCAGATGCTTGATCGACCATTGGTTGCGTTGGAGGTCGATGGCGAGCCAATCCAGCAGCTCTGGATGGGACGGAACGTCGCCTTGGATGCCGAAGTCGCCAAGACTCTTCACGATGCCTCGTCCAAAAAAAGCTGCCCAGTGGCGATTCACGGTGACCCTTGCGGTGAGCGGGTTGTTTGATGAGACGAGCCAGCGTGCGAGGTCGAGTCGGGACATGATTTTTGGAGTGGATGCTGTCTTGAGCAGGTTGGGGATATCCGGTTCGACGAGCATCTTGGGTTGAAGGAATTCCCCGCGGTGGTGCAGATGCGTTGGGCGTGGGGACTGGGTGGGCCGTTCGTTCAGGACGAGCGTTGTGGGAACGCTGATGGGGCGGCGAAGTTCGCGGATGGTCTTGGTGTCTTGAGCGAGCTCGGGCGTCGTCATCAGGAAGGCTTCGAGCACGGCTTGTTTCTCCTCGGGGGACCACTGCGAGCGCGGGGTGGCGAGGATCGAGTCAATGGCGACGGGGATGTCGGTTGCATTGATTGGTTGAGTGCTGGTGGTGGCTGAGATCCTGAATCGTCCGAGAGAGCACGCGTAGTGTCGTCCGAACCTCATCCGGACGGTGAGGTTCATCGTCTTCGGCAATGGCTTAGCGAGGCGGAATATCGCCCAGCTTTCCATCCCTGGTCGTTTGGCGCATGACCACCCCGTTTGTGGATCTCCATCAAGTGCTAGGGATGCGTTGACGGGGGCAGAGCCGAAGTTGTTCGCGCTGTAGCTTTCAGATGCACCGCTGAACGGCAAAGGTCCACCCTCGGTTGATGCAGAGAATTCACCGAGGAAGAAATCCCCTTTTGGGCCCTCGTAATAGGTCAGGCCTGGGCCACCAGCGGGCAGGGATGCATCGGGGAGGGCTTCGAGTCTCAGTGCCGTCGTTCCTGCGGGTACGTCTTTGAACTGGATCTCATAGGTGTCGTCCTTCGAGATATCGCCTGATGCGAGGATGGAGTGGTCGGGTAACGGAGTCAGCGTCGGGAGATTGGATTTCGCGGATGCAGGCTTCAGGGGAGACCAGAGCGCCGTCTGTTTTGCGCGTGCTTCAATCCACCGGTCCAAAGCGGATTGGAGGGCATTTGCGCGCAGGGTTGAGAGGTCTTTTTCGGGTGTTTGGGTTTTGGGGATGGAGATCCTGAATCGGCCAAGGACATGCTTCGCGCCGAATGCTTGGTGGAGGACGATTTTGAGTTCGCATCCGTGGGTTGAGGTGAAGGGAGTTTTGAAATGGAACGTGGCGTTTCGAGACTGGTGTAGGCTGCCTCCTTTTGGGCCGGGATCGATGGCCCATCCGGTTCGGGCATCTTGATCGAAGGCCGCGCTGATCGGGAACCGCTCTTGTTCGAGGGATGCTTTGGCGGAGGCTATTTCGAGGAGGCGTTCGGGTGTTCCGGGGGAGTCGATGGGTTTTGCGTAAACCTGGATGTTTGTCAGAACAAAGTTGCCGTTATCGGCGCGACCGGGGCCTTTTTTGGGGAGAAGATCATCTGGAATGACTTCGAGGCAGAGGGAATCGATGGATGTTGCGGTTGAACGAAAGACAACGGTTGTGCTCTCGGTTTCGGGTGCGGGTTGAGGAAGCAGGATGCTGCCGTCCGCTTGGATTTTTGCGGTTTGCCCGCTTGCGTTGGAGACACTGACGACCTCGGGGTTGGTCCATTCTGGCGAGGGTAACGGCCATTTCTCTGGCAATGATTTGAGAAGGGCGGTTGCGCGGTCAGCGTTTTTCCGTTGGGACTCATCATGTTGTGGGTCACGCAGTTCAAGGTCGGGTTCGTCCGCATTATTGAGGAGCGCCATCAACTGGTAGTATTCACGGTGCAGGATGGGATCGCTTTTGTGGGTATGGCATTGGGCGCAGCCGAGGGTGAGTCCGAGCCATGTGGTGCCGGTGGTTGCGACTCGGTCTGTCATTGCGTGGAACCGGAATTCGAGGGGGTCGATACCGCCCTCCTCGTTCAGCATGGTGTTCCGGTGAAAACCGGTGGCGATCCGTTGGTTGCGGGTCGGATTTGGCAGCATGTCTCCGGCGATCTGTTCGATCGTGAAGCGATCGAAGGGCATGTCGTCGTTGATGGCACGTATGACCCAATCGCGGTAGGGCCAGATGGATCTGGGGCGATCTTTTTCGTATCCGTTGGTGTCGGCGTATCGGGCGAGGTCGAGCCATCGTTTTGCCCAGCGCTCGCCGTATTGGGGTGATGCGAGGAGACGATCGACAGCACGTTCGTAGGCATCGGGAAGTGGATCTTGGATGAAGTTGGCGAGTTCGTCAGGGGAGGGAGGGATTCCGATGAGGTCGAGGCTTAGGCGGCGGAGGAGGGTTTCTTTGGTGGCGATGGGTGAGGGGGTGAGGCCCTGGGCGGCAAGTTTTTCGCCGATGAAGCGGTCGATCGGGTGTTGGGAGAGATGGATGCTCGGCTTGAAGGGGGGCGGGGAGGAATCGGAGGGCGGCATGAATGCCCAGTGAGCTTGGAACGGTGCTCCTTCGCGGACCCATCGGACGATGGTTTCGATCTGTGAGCCTGAGAGGGCGTGTTTTGCGGAGGGCGGGGGCATCAGATCATCTTCGTCGTTGGAGAGCATGCGGCGGACGATCTCACTTTTTTCTGGAGCGCCGGGAGTGATTGCGGGTGAACCTGAGTCTCCTGGTTGAAGCGCGCTGTCGCGAACGTCGAGTCGGAGACCGCCTTTTCGGGATCCCTCATCGATGCCGTGGCATTTGAAGCAATGTTTGGCGAGGATTGGCCGGACCTCTTTGGTGAAGTCGACTCCTGCGTTGAGTGCGGAGGACAATAGCCATAGGAGGTAGCAAAGGACGATTAGCGGAGAGATTTTTGACATAGGGAGAAGCCGTCCAATGTTTGATAAGCCACAGATTTCTGGCTAGCCTACTCGGGTTATGAAAAGGATCCGAGTTGTGGTTTCATTAGTGACAGCTTTTGGACTGGTTGCGTGCGAGACGGCTGAACAGTCCGCTTTGCTTGGGGCAGCAACGGGAGCGGCGCTTGGTGGTATGGGGCGAGGAGCGAGGGGACGAGACGTTGCGGCCGGAGCTTTGATTGGAGGAGCTGCAGGGTATGTGGTGGGGCAATACGGGGAAAATCAGCGAATGAAGGGACGGGCGGACGC
>CAZAZT010000006.1:56586-65171 GCA_964489645.1 uncultured Chthoniobacteraceae bacterium
TTCCGAGCGCCGAACGTCTCGAGGTGAGGAGTGGTCCACTGGGTGTCGAGAAGGAGGAACGATTTGGACTGGAGATGGTTGACGAGAGCTACGAGGGCGACTTTTGAAGCGTCGGTTTCGCGGTGGAACATGGATTCTCCAAAAAAGGCGCCGGCGAGTGCGACTCCGTACAGTCCGCCGACGAGAGAGTCATCGCGCCAAGCTTCCACGGAGTGAGCTAACCCGCGGTGATGGAGGGTGCAATAGGTCTCGACGATGGGTTCGGTGATCCATGTCTCGGGCCGTTCTGCACAGGCCTGCACGACCTCGCGGAAGGCGGTGTTGAATCGGATCTCGAAACGGTTCTTGCGCAAAGCGCGGTGGAGTCCGTGCGGGATGTGGAATGTATCGAGGGGAAGGATGCCTCTCGGGTTTGGGCTGTACCACTGGATCCCGTCGTCGGAACCCATGGGGAAGACACCGGAAACGTAAGCTTGGATGAGGAGTTCGGGGGTGAGTTCCGCGGGATTCATCCGAGGGATGGCTCAAACAAGGGGCCGATGCGCTAGAGCGGAGGGCGCCGTCTCTTTGACCATGATCTTGGAGTTGCGTCCGCTGCTCTCCCACTTTTTCCGGCGGTCCGGAGGAAGGACATCGGGGCCGGCTTCGACAAAGCCGCCTTTCTGTTGGAAGAAGTTGAAGGCCTGTGTGGAGAGGGCGATGAGACGTTTGGCCCCTTTTTTGGCTGCGATCTGTTCCGCGAACGCCATGAGTTTTCGGCCATAGCCTTGGCCTTCATGACTTTTTGCGACGTAAAGGCAGGCGAGTTCAGCCGCTTCGGAGTCTTGGTGAACATGGACGGCGACGCAGCCTGCAAGGCTTCGATCGATCTCAAGAAGCCAATAATCATCTAGTTGCGCAAGAAGGTCGGCACGGGAACGTTTGACCAGTTCGGCATTGATGATGGATTCGCGGATCAACGACATGATGGCGCGCACATCTTTTTTCAGGGCTCGGCGGATCTGTTGGTACTCATTCGAGTAAACCATCGTCCCGATGCCTTCGTGGCTGAAGATCTCGGACAGCAGGGCTTCGTTCTGGGTTCCGTCAAGCAAGTGCACGCGCGGGATGCCTGCGCGACAGGCTCTTGCGGCGCACTCGATCTTGGATGCGAGCGCGGGATGGACTTGGGCTCGGCGTTTTCTGACGAGGTCCTCCGCTTCGGCGACGGACATCTGTCGGACAATCTCGTCGCCGGCGCGCAAAGCTCCGTTCTGGGCGAGGTAAATGACTTTCAGTGCGCGGAGAGATTCCGCGATCTCGACTGCAACGGAGTCGGAGTTCACACGGAAAGTGCGTCCTTCGCCGTCAAAGCCGATGGGGGGGACGACGGGGATGATCCCTTCGTTGAGGAGAAGTTGTAGTGATTGGGTGTCAACACGTTCCACTTTTCCGGTGTTGAGTTGGTCGACGCCGCTGATGATGCCGGTCGGATGTGCGATGATGCAGTTCGCGTAGGCTGCGCGGAGGTCCACCGAGGTGAGGCCTTGCATGAGTTCGTGGAGCACGTTGTTCGATGCTTCGATGGCGAGTCGCAGGGTCGGGTCATCGGTGATCCCTGTGCCGTCCCAACTCGAGATCGGGACATTCCTCTCTGCGGAAAGTTGTTGGATCTGAGCGCCGGCGCCGTGGATCAGGACGACCTTGATGCTGAGTGACCTGAGAACGGCGATGTCGAGGAGGAGGTTCGTGAGATTGGGTGAAGCGGCAATGTCTCCGTCAATGGCTACGACGAACGTCTTTTCACGGAAGCGCGGAACGTATTGAAGGATGCCTCGGAGGTCGGAGACTTTCATGGAAGAGGAAGGTGTCTCATACAGCAGGGTGTGAGGGGAATCTTCAAGAGGCAAAACGGGGGATTCTTCATTCGGGAAGCTCTGGGGTGGCGGCGCGGAAGAAGGAGAGGGCGGAGGCGCCGTAAGAACGTGAGTCGACGCATTGCCACGACGAGGGAACTGTGGGTGCGTTTTTCGGATGATGTTCGAGGGCGAGCACGCCATCGGTTCTCAGGTGACGAGGGAGTTGCGGGTCGATCAGGAGTTTGGATGCGATGTCAACGCCCTCTGGATCCTTGTGATAGGGCGGGTCGGCGAGGATGAGATGCGCGGGAGTGCTGAGGCTGCCGAGGAAGGCGAACACATCTGAGCGGATGATCTGCGCTTTATGGAGCAGCTTGGCTTTGGACAGGTTGAGTTGGATCGAGTCGATGGCGATGGGGTTCGATTCCACGAACGTGGCGTGTTCTGCACCGCGGCTGAGCGCTTCGAGTCCGAGGGCGCCGGTGCCTGCGAACAGGTCGATGACGCGGATGCCTTGGAGTTGTTGGCCGACCATCGAGAAGAGGGCGGAACGCACGCGGTCCATCGAGGGGCGGAGGTCGGTCTTCGGGGAATGGAGGGAGAGTCCGCGTGCGGATCCCGAGGTGATTCGCATCAGGTCAACGGTTGGGGATTGGAGTCTCTCCGCCTTTGGTTTCAGGACGGTTTTTTGGTCGGATCAGATCGAGCAGGCCTGAGGTTTTGGATCGCAGCACCGCTTTCGCAACCTTCTCGAGGATATCGATTTGAGGTCTTGACGCGGTACCGAGGATGGAGAACTGGAGGCTACGTCGACCCTCGGTGTCCGGTTGGGAGACGGACTCTCCGAGGTCGTCAAGCCACTTGGATGCAGAGAGTTTTGGTGGGAGGACGAGTGTGCAGGAAAGAGCGAGGATCCCTCCTGGTTTGACGGCTCCTGTGGTGGTGATCTTTGAGACGGGGGAGCTTACGACGAGGTCTTTGATCAGGATTGCGCCATTCTCGATGGCGAATTGCGTCTTGAAAGGATCGGGGCGGAGTTGGGCCAATTCGTTTGATCCGGCAATTTGGCCAAGCGTGCGAACGATTTGCAGGGGGCGGAAATCGATGCGTTGGAAATCGACGTCGGCGGTTCCAGCGAGATGGTCCTTCGCGACGAAATCGCCGGTGAGGCGGATATTGCCGGACACCATGCCGAACAGGCTTGTGGGATTTCCCTCGAGATCTTTTTCGGGGATCTCCACGTCTTGGAGGGTTCCGTCGAGAGTGTAAGACCGCTCGACCGTATCGAGTGCTGCGCGAACGCTGAGTTCGCCTGCTTCGAGGGGCAAACGAAGTTTTTGCAGTTGGACAGCGCCTTTGCCGAGGACGATGTCGGCGGACCAATCACGGGTCCGGAACGTCCCGAGCAACTCGGATGGCTGACCGGTAAGGGTTCCGGTGAGTTGGTTCCGTTGGGATTGAGCGAGTGTGCCTGAGATTTTCGCGCCTTTGAAAAGGGGGTGCAGATGAGGGTCCACCACGTCGAGACTTGCATCCCGTATTTCAACATGACTTGGCCAGAGCCGGATCCTTCCGCGGCTTGATGTTTTCTGGTCAGGCGCGGGCGAGGTGGGGACATCGGATGATGCGGGTTCGGACCTTGAGAGGGAGATGTTCGCGGTAGGGCGTGTGAGAATGACGTGGGACGGATAGAGCTTTCCCCGCAAGAGGGGGGAGAGCTCGAACTTGAGACGGATGGCATGGACATGCGCCGTGGTGCCGTTGTCAGCGCTGAATCGCACGTGGCTGAGTTCCAGTCCACGGATACCGCGTGGGGAGATCCGCTCGATCGCGAAACGGCCGCGGAACGCTTTGGAGAGGCGGGATTCGATCTCCTGCCTTAAGAGGCTTGATGAGAGAAAGGTGTGCGACGCGATGACGAGAAGCCCGATGGTCAGTACAGGGATGATACCCCAGAGGAGCTTGCGATGGCGGAGCGATTGCACGTGGTGAAAACTAAAGCGTCTTGAGCTCCAAGTGAAGACGAACGACATTCACCGCTTCGACACGTCATGGTTGCAAGTGCTGAGTCTGTTTGCCTGATCGTCAATCCGTTCTCCCAACGGATGCGTGTTTCATTGAAGGGTGATCTTGGAGGGATTTCGATGCGCGGCGCGCGGCTGTGTTATACGCGCGCGCCGGGGCATGCAGCGGAGTTGGCGCAACAAGCTGTTGAGGAGGGATTTGAGCGTGTCGTTGCGGGAGGGGGTGATGGGACGGTGAATGAGGTGGTGTCGGGATTGGAGCGGGCGGCGGGTTTCGAGAAGGTGGTTCTTGGGGTGCTCCCATTGGGAACCATGAATGTGTTCGCGCTTGAGATGGGCATTCCCCGTGATCTTGAGACGGCTTGGCACATCGCTCGGTTCGGAGGTTCTCGCACGAACGATCTTCCGATGGCGAATGGGCGGCCGTTCCTTCAACTGGCTGGCATTGGTTACGATGGGGACATCGTTGCGGAGGTGACGTCTCCTGCGAAGGCACGCTGGGGGGCGTTGGCCTATTTGATGGCCGCGATGCGCGTTGGAGCCCGCGTACTTCCTCGATTCAAGGTTGTGGTCGATGGGAAGTTGGAACGGGAGGCGGAGTGGTTGTTGATCGGGAACGGGCGGTTTTATGGGGGGCCGATTCCGGTGTTCCCTGGGGCGAGAGTGGATGACGGTTTATTGGACATCGTGGTTGTGCGAAGGGTCACGCCGTTCGTCAGCGCGGCGGCGGTGGCTGGCGTCATGGCAGGTTGTATACAGCGGGTCCCGGGTGTTGAGTGTTTCCGCGGGCGGCGTGTGGCGGTGCACGGCGATATCGCAGCGGAGATCGATGGCGAATATGTGGGGCGCGGGCCCATGGACCTCGCTGTCGGAACGAAATCTCTCCGAGTTGCGTGCCTTTAGCAGGGTGGAGCCGATCCGCGGCGGACTAGGGTTCGCGGCGGTGGTGTCCTGCGAAGCCGATTGTCGATGTTTGCACGAATCATCGCGATGGACGAGCGATCCGAATCGCGGCGGGTGTCCGGATCAAGACCGCGCCGCGGGGTCGCTCGTCATCGATGCTTCCGCTCACTGCGGGAAGTCTTGGTAGGTCACTGGACGGATAAAACGCTGGAGCGCTGCGGTTCCTACGGAGGTGAAGCGAACATCTGTCGTTGCGGGGTAAGGTCCTCCGTGGGTCATGGAAGCGCAGACCTCGACGCCTGTTGGGTAACCATTCGCGATGAGTCGCCCTGCTTTGCGTTCGAGGATCTCGATAAGATCGACGTTCTCCGCGAAATCACGAGCCGTTCCGTGGATTGTCGCGGTGAGCTGCCCGGCGAGGCTTGTGGCGAGCGCTCGGAGTTGGGATGGGGAATCCGCTTTGACGATGAGGGCGAAGGGTCCGAACACCTCCTCGGCCATGCTTGGGTTCGCAAGGTACTCTGATGCGGTTGTTTCCGCGAGCGTTGGAGTGCCATGGGTGCATTCTCGGCGGACGGGGTGTGTGGTGGATGCGATGACCTGAACACCGGGGGTTCCCGTGACGTGTTTCAGGTTGTGCTCGAAACTGTCGCGGATGCCTTCGTGCAGCATGGTGGCTGGCGCTGCGGCAGACATTTTTTCAACCAGACTTTGGCGCATCACATCCAAGTCGGATCCGTTGATGGCGAAGATCAAGCCGGGCTTGGTGCAGAACTGACCGACTCCGAGGGTAATAGAGTTCTTCAACCCTTCAGCGAGGCTGGCAGCGCGTTCTGCGAGGGCCTCGGGAAGGATGAAGACGGGGTTGAGGCTGCTCATCTCAGCGAACACGGGGATCGGATTCGGGCGAGCTGCTGCAAGGTCGAAGAGGGCGCGGCCCGCCACATGGGAACCGGTGAAACCGACGGCGCATGCGAGAGGGTGTTTCACAAGAGCGGTGCCGATGACGCGACCTGACCCATGCAGCATGGAGAACACGCCGGATGGCAGGCCGCACTTGGCCGCCGCTCTCTGGATGCACCCGCCAACGATCTCAGCTGTACCGGGGTGTCCGCTGTGAGCCTTGACGATCACGGGGTTACCGGTTGCCAGTGCGGAGGCGGTGTCCCCGCCAGCGACGGAGAACGCGAGTGGGAAGTTGCTCGAACCGAACACGATCACCGGTCCGATCGGGATCATCTTCCTGCGGAGATGTGGTTTGGGGACGGGTTGCCGGTCTGGGATCGCTTCATCGACCGAGATGTCTCGCCAGCGATCGGAACGCGCAGCTTCGGCGAACAGGCGGAGTTGGCCGACCGTGCGGCCCCGTTCTCCAATCAGGCGGGCTTCCGGAAGGCCGGTCTCGGCCATCGCTCGTTGGATGAGCGCATCGCCTGCCCCGAGGATCTCTTCTGCGATGGCTTCGAGGAATGCGCCGCGAGCCTCGCCGGTCGATCGGCGGTAAGTGACGAATGCTTCTTCCGCCAGCGTGAGCGCTTGGTCTACCTCGGAAGGTCCTGCTTCATAGAAGGTTTCAGGAAGGAGGCTGGAGTCCAAAGGGCTCCGGGCTTGGAAGGTTTTGCCTGTGCCGTTGGAGGTTGCGGCGCCGAGAATGTTGAGTCCGTTCATGAGAGAAGTGGGTGGAGAGGGAGAGTTGTTTGATGTCGGTTGAGGGAGTTCAGTTCACGATTTCCACGGGGTTTTCGAGGGTGCCGATTCCGGAGATCGAGATGGATACGACGTCTCCTGAGGCGAGCGTGAAATCGTCCGCAGGAACGATCCCGGTTCCGGTGAGAAGAACGGCGCCGTGGTCGAAGCGTTGGCAGCGGAAAAGGTAGCCTGCGAGTTCTGGGAAGCTGCGCTTGATCTGGTCAATGCGTGTTTCACCGGTGAAGACGGTGGTCTGTTGGCGCGAGATTTTCAGGGTGATGGTCCAGTTACGCACCTCGGATTCGGAGGGACCAAGGACGATCCAAGGGCCGAGGCCACAGGACCGGTGGTACGTCTTCGCTTGGGGGAGGTAGAGAAGGTTCTCTCCTTCGATATCTCTGGAACTCATGTCATTACCGATGGTGTATCCGACCACTTGGCCTTGACGGTTCATGACCAAGGCGAGCTCTGGTTCAGGAACATTCCATTTGGCATCCGAGCGGATCCCGACGGCCTCACCGGTGGGGATGGATTTATCGGGGTTCGATTTGAAGAAGATCTCAGGACGCGGTGCATCGTAAACGCGGTCGTAGGCTGACGCGCTGAAGTCGGACTCTTCCATGCGCGCCTTTTTGCTCCGGAGATATGTCACACCGGCGGCCCAGATCTCTTGGCGATCGACAGGTGATGCGAATCTGACATCGCCGAGTTTGAAGGTTGTGTGGGTGCGGGCGAGGGCTTTACGGAGTTCGTCGGCGGGGGAGTGTGCATTGAGGACTTGGCCGATGGATTCGATGCCTGTGCCGGTGAGATCATGGACGAGGCCATCATCCGAGATGGTTCCGATGTGGGTCTGTTGGTTTGGTGTGACGAAGCGGCAGAGTTTCATGGCGAAATGGGATCAAGGTCGCATGCCACCATCGGAGGGGCAATCGTGAAGGGGTGGGATGGATCCTGAAATGCGGAGGGGCAGACTCGATGTCTGCCCCTTGAGTTTCATCGATGCAGAGGGTCAGCGAACGAACTCCACATTCACTGGGGAGAACACCTCACCCACCATGGATTTGAAGGTGAGTTGTCCGGTCTTCGGGTCGAGTTGATGAAGGGCGAGGTCATTGCTGTCTTGTCCTGCGGCGATGAGCCATCCTCCATCCGGTGAGATACCGAAGCCTCTGGGGATCCGTACTTTGGCGTCAGCGATTTGCACGCGGGTCAGGCGGCCATCATCGGCGACGGCAAACACGGCGAGCGAGTTGTGGCCACGGTTGGAGACGTACACGAACTTCCCGTTGGGATGACAGTGGATCTCTGCGGTGGAGTTTTTGGCGGCACCTTCGTAGTTCTCGGGGAGCGTGCTGAGGGTGTGCAACGGAGACAGCACGCCTTTTTTAGCGTCGAGGCTGAAGGCGGTTACGGCGCTGGTCATCTCGTTGTTGCAGAAGGCCGCTTTGCCGTCAGGTCGGATGGCGAGGTGGCGCGGACCGCCGCCAGCGGGGACACGGCCGCTCACAGGGTCATTGGGTGTGAGCGTGCCTTTGGCTGGGTCGAAGCGGTAGACGAACACGTCGTCCGTGCCGAGGTCACAGGCGTACACGAAGTCGCCGAAATGGTAGATCGCGTGGGCGTGCGGCCCGGCTTGGCGGCCTTTGTTGGGGCCGCCCCCTTTTTGTTGGATGGAAGCGGATGCGGGTGCGACGGATCCGTCGGTTTTGATGGGGAGGGATGCGATGACGCCGTCGCCGTAGTTTGCTGCGAGGACGTTTCGACCGGTGGAGTCGACCCATACGTGACAGTTCCCTTTACCTTTGGAGGATTCGGAGTTGAGCAGTTTGAGGGTGCCGTCTGGGTTGATGGAGAAAGCGGCGACGGCCCCGCCCCCGTCTTCCACTGCGGCGTAGAGATGTTTTTTGTCCGGATGGATCGCAACGAAGGAGGGGTTTTTCACCTCGCCAGCCAAGCCTTTGATGGAGGCGGTTCCTTTTTCGGTGTCCAAGGTGCCGTGGTAGATCCCCTTGGAGCCGTTGGGTTTGGTGTAAGTGCCAACGTAGAACGGAACTTCAACGGCTTGGAGGGTTGTAGCGATGGATACGGCGAGGACGAGGGGAAGGGAACGGTTCATAGAGGGGTGGAT
>CAZAZT010000007.1:0-58582 GCA_964489645.1 uncultured Chthoniobacteraceae bacterium
TCTCTTGGTGTTCCGTACGAAGTGGAGGGCGTTTTAATCTCGGGTGTAGACGACGCCTGTGGGCGCTTCATTGCTGGGCTTCGGCGTGGAGACGTAATTCAAAAGCTTGATGGAAAGTTTGTTAAAGAGGCGAAAGATATTTTTTCACTTGCCAGCCTGCCACATCTTAAAAGGGAGGTTTCCGTAGAAGTTTCAAGGGACCGGAGGTTTCTGAGCGTCAAGGTTAGCGAGCTATGATTGTTCTTGATTGGCAGTCTTGATTTTGTGCAGACGGTCAGCATCGGTTTCAGCTGTTTGATGAGGCATGATGCTTTCATCCCCGAGACCGAGTCTACATCCAGCCATGCTTTGACTGCTGATCAATGAACTTGGGCCCGTTGTCCGAGCGGATAAACTGCGGTGCCACTCGCTCAGTGACTAATCGCATCACCTCAACTACGGTCTGCGCTGCGATTGAGCAGCTTTGGCATTTTTTTTATGCAGCTGGAGTGTCTTGTTTTTGCATTTGGAGGGTGGGAACGGCGGGGATGGGGGCATTTTGGGACCCAGATGGACACAAAACGTCCGGTGAATGATCAAATGTCGTCAAACTGTCTTGGATTTGCCATTTCGAGGCGTGTTTGTGTCCGATTCTTGATGCTTGCAAGACTCGGTTGTTTCAGTTTAGGACATAACTCTCGATTTGCGGTAAGCGATCGAGCGGATCTTTTGTCGAGTGAATCGATGCTGGGTTGGGGTGTGCGAAAGCGGCCTTGGCTTGGTTTCGAGGTGGGGTGGTCGACGAGGGGTTCGTTCCCCCAGATTTTAACTGCAGCAATTACAAGAAATGAATAATCCCGGTCTACCTGAGAAGCAGGGGCTCTATGATCCCCAGTTCGAGCATGATGCGTGTGGTGTTGGCTTCATCTGCCAAATGAAGGGGAAGAAGACCCATGACATCATCCAGCAGGCGTTGACGATTTTGGTGAATCTGGACCATCGCGGCGCGTGCGGGTGTGAAGCCAACACGGGGGATGGGGCTGGTATTTTGATGCAGTTGCCGCATGGCTTTTTCAAAAAGGTCGCGGCCGCGGAGGGGTTTGAGCTTCCTGAGGCGGGTCGATATGCGGTGGGGATGCTCTATGTTTCGCCGGACGCAGCGATCCGAGCGGAAAGTGAGCGACTGTTCGAGGAGGCGGTGAAGGCCGAGGGCCAGTCGGTGATCGGATGGCGTACGATCCCGACGGACAACTCTTCGTTGGGGCAGACGGCTGTTTCGAGCGAGCCCTGTCATCGGCAGGTATTCATCCGCCGGGGCGAGGGATGCACAACGGACCAGGATTTTGAGCGGAAGTTGTTCATCATCAGGAAATCTGCGCACCACAGGATCCGTACGAACGGGCGGGACAACTTCTGGTATGCGCCCAGCATTTCGTGCAGGACGGTGATTTACAAAGGCATGTTGATGCCTGAGCAGGTGGGCAAGTATTTCAAGGACCTTTCGGATCCTGCGATGGAGACCGCTTTGGCTTTGGTGCATTCACGGTTTTCCACGAACACGTTCCCGAGCTGGGAGCGTTCACATCCTTACCGTTACATCGCGCACAATGGGGAGATCAACACGTTGCGCGGGAATGTGAACTGGATGAGGGCGCGCGAGCCGCATCTGGCAAGCCCGCTCTTCGGAGCGGACATCGCGAAAATCCTTCCGATTGTCAACACGAGTGGTTCGGATTCGGCGATGTTCGACAACGTGTTGGAGTTGTTGGTGATGGGTGGGCGGTCCTTGCCGCATGCGATGATGATGATGATTCCTGAGCCGTGGAGCGGTCATGAGTCGATGAGTGCGGAGAAGAAGGCCTTTTACGAATACCACTCGTGCTTGATGGAGCCGTGGGACGGACCTGCATCGGTCGTCTTCACGGATGGCACAATGATCGGGGCGACTCTCGATCGGAATGGTCTGCGTCCGTCGCGGTATTACGTGACGAAGGACGACTACGTGATCATGGCTTCTGAGGCGGGGGTTTTGCCGGTGCCGCCGGAATCTGTGGCGAGCAAAGGGCGGCTGCAGCCGGGGCGTATGTTCCTTGTGGACATGGAGGAGGGGCGCATCGTGGCGGATGACGAGATCAAGCAGCGGATTGCGGTCGAGAAGCCTTACCGTGAATGGATCGACGGGAACCTGATCAAGTTGGCGGACATCAATGACGCTCCGGAAGTGCCGGGTCCTGATCACGATACGGTTCTCCATCGTCAGTTGGCGTTCGGGTACACATTTGAGGATCAGCGCAAGTTGCTATTGCCCATGGCGAAAGACGGGGTGGAAGCGGTGGGATCGATGGGAACGGACATCCCACTGGCTGTGCTCTCGAACAAGTCGAAGCTTCTTTACGATTACTTCAAGCAACTGTTCGCGCAGGTCACGAATCCTCCGATCGATTGTATCCGTGAGGAGATTGTGACATCGGCGGTGACGACGATCGGGCCGGAGGAGAACTTGTTGAATCCGACACCGAAGAGTTGTCATTTGATCGAGTTACCGACTCCGATCATGACCAACGAGGAGTTGGCGAAGTTGCGGCATGTTGCGCAGGGTCAGTTCAGGTCGGTGACCATTCCGACCTTGTTCGAGGCGCACAAAGGGGCGAAGGGGTTGGAGGAGGCTTTTGACGACATGTGCCGTCAGGCTGCGTTGCACATCGATGCAGGGGTGAACATCATCATCCTGAGCGATCGCGGCGTGGATCGGCACAATGCGGCGATTCCTGCATTGCTTGCGGTATCAGGGTTGCATCATTTCCTGATCCGAGAAGGGAAGCGGACGAAGGTGGGATTGATCTTGGAGTCTGGAGAACCGCGTGAGGTGCATCATTTCTGCACGTTGATCGGGTATGGATGTTCGGGCATCAACCCGTATCTGGCGTTTGAGACATTGGACGACATGATCCGACAAGGGTTGTTGGTTGGGGTGGACCATTACACGGCGTGTAAGAATTTCGTGAAGGCTGCCACGAAGGGCATCGTGAAGGTGGCGTCCAAGATCGGGATCTCGACGATCCAGAGTTACCATGGTGCTCAGATCTTCGAATGCGTTGGATTGCAGCAATCTGTGGTGGACAAGTTCTTCACGGGGACGGCTACGCGGATTGAGGGAGCGGATCTGGAGGCGGTGGCGAAGGAATCGTTGGATCGTCACCATGCTGCTTTCCCTGAACGGGTTGAGAGTGTTGCGACGTTGGAGGTCGGTGGGGATTATCAGTGGCGGAATGGGGGTGAAGGTCACCTCTTCAGTCCGCAGGTGATCCACTCTTTGCAGAAGGCGGTTCGAACTGGGAGTTACGACACGTTCAAGACGTATTCTTCATTGGTGAATGACCAGATGGAGAAGATGTTCACTTTGCGTGGGTTGCTTGGATTCAAGCAGCGGACACCTGTTCCGATCGAGGAGGTGGAATCGGTGGAGGCGATTGTGAAACGTTTCAAGACGGGTGCGATGAGTTATGGGTCGATCTCGAAAGAGGCGCACGAGAGCTTGGCGATCGCGATGAACCGGTTGGGAGGGAAATCCAACACTGGAGAGGGAGGGGAGGATCCGGAGCGGTTCACTTGGACGAATGACCAAGGCGACTCGAAGAACAGCGCGATCAAGCAGGTCGCTTCTGGGAGGTTCGGCGTCACGAGTTTGTATCTCACGCAGGCCAAGGAGTTACAGATCAAGATGGCCCAGGGCGCTAAGCCTGGAGAGGGCGGTCAGTTGCCTGGGGGCAAGGTTTACCCGTGGATCGCGAAGGTTCGGCATTCGACGCCGGGTGTCGGGTTGATCTCTCCACCGCCGCATCACGACATCTACTCGATTGAGGATTTGGCGGAGTTGATCCACGACTTGAAGAACGCGAATCGCGCGGCACGGGTCAGTGTGAAGTTGGTCTCTGAGGTTGGGGTGGGGACGATTGCGGCGGGGGTGGCCAAGGCGCACGCGGATGTGGTCTTGATCTCTGGGTTTGATGGGGGCACGGGAGCTTCGCCTCAGACGTCGGTCAAGCACGCGGGTCTTCCCTGGGAGTTGGGGCTTGCGGAGACGCATCAGACATTGGTGCTGAACAAGTTGCGTTCGCGGATTGCGGTCGAGACGGATGGACAGCTGAAGACGGGTCGTGATGTGGTCATCGCGGCATTGCTGGGTGCTGAAGAGTTCGGTTTCGCGACGGCTCCGTTGGTGACGTTGGGTTGCATCATGATGCGGGTCTGTCACTTGAACACGTGTCCGGTGGGTGTCGCGACCCAGGATCCTGAGTTGAGGAAGAACTTCACGGGCGACCCAGCGCATGCGGTCAACTTCATGAAGTTCATCGCTCAGGAGGTGCGTGAAATCATGGCTCAGCTTGGCTTCCGTTCTGTCACGGAGATGGTGGGTCGGACGGATGTGCTTGAGGCGCGCAAGGCGGTGGATCATTGGAAGGCTAAGGGAGTCGATCTTTCGAAGCTCTTGTACTCGCCCAATGTGGGTGAGGGCGTGGGGCGGTACTGCATGGAGTCCCAGGATCACGGGCTTGAGAAAGGTCTGGACCTCTCGGTGCTTCTTGAGAAGTGCAAGCCGGCGATTGAGCGTGGGGAATCTGTGCGAGTGGAGTTGCCGATCAAGAACACGCATCGCGTGGTGGGGACGATTCTCGGAAACGAGATCACCAAGCGGCATTGGCAGGGGCTCCCTGACGGCACGGTCCATATCAAGTTGAATGGAAGTGCGGGGCAGAGTTTGGGGGCGTTCGTGCCTCCGGGCGTGACCATCGAACTGGAAGGGGATGCGAATGACTACGTGGGCAAGGGCCTGAGCGGAGGCAAGATCGTGATCTATCCTGATGCGAAAGCGACATTTGCTGCGGAAGACAACATCTTGATCGGGAACGTGGCCTTGTATGGGGCGACGTCAGGTGAGGCGTATTTCCGTGGTGTTGCGGGTGAGCGGTTCGCGGTTCGTAACTCTGGGGTATCGACGGTGGTGGAGGGGGTTGGGGATCATGGGTGCGAGTACATGACGGGAGGCACGGTGGTCGTGCTTGGGACAACGGGCCGTAATTTTGCGGCGGGGATGAGCGGCGGGGTGGCGTACGTATTGGACGAGGCGGGCGACTTTGCGGTGCGGTGTAACAAGCAGATGGTCGGTTTGGAGGCGTTGGATGCGACGGATTCCTCGGCATTGCGTGGCTTGATTGCGAGGCACGCGGAGTTGACGGGAAGCCACAAGGCGTCACGCGTCTTGGCTGATTGGGATGCGATGCAGTCGCGCTTCGTGAAGGTGATGCCGAAGGATTACAAGCGTGTGCTCCAGGCGATCGAGACGGCGAAAGGCAAAGGGTTGAGTGGAGATGACGCTTTGAACGAGGCGTTTGAGATCAATGCGCGGGATGTGGCGCGTGTTGGGGGTGGCTAGGCAGGGTGGGCGGGGCTTCGGCCTCGCCTGTTTATGAGCAACTGACGAAACGACAAACATTTTCAGAACATGGGAAAACCTACCGGATTTTTTGAGTACGAGAGAGAGCTTCCAAAGGACCGCGATCCGATCGAGCGGATTGGCGACTGGAAGGAGATCCACCATCATCATCCTGAGGAGAAGCTTCGGACACAGGGGGCGCGCTGCATGGATTGCGGGGTGCCGTTCTGTCACACTGGAAAGTTGATCAGCGGGATGGCGAGCGGATGCCCGATCAACAACCTGATCCCTGAGTGGAATGATCTTGTTTATCGGGGTTTGTGGCGCGAAGCGTTGGAGCGTTTGCACAAGACGAACAATTTCCCGGAGTTCACTGGGCGGGTGTGTCCTGCTCCGTGCGAAGGTTCCTGCGTGGTTGGCATCAACCGTCCGCCGGTGACCATCAAGAACATCGAGGTCTCGATCATCGACAAGGGTTGGGAGAATGGATGGGTGGTGCCCAAGCCGCCGACCCGTCGGACGGGGAAGAAGGTTGCGGTGATCGGTTCAGGTCCGGCAGGGTTGAGCGCAGCGGCTCAGTTGAATCATGCTGGTCATAGTGTGACGGTTTTTGAGCGGGCTGATCGTCCGGGTGGTTTGCTGATGTATGGCATCCCGAACATGAAGTTGGACAAGCGAGAAGTGGTTCTGCGAAGGATCCAGTTGTTGGAGGATGAAGGGGTCAAGTTCGTGTGCAACACAGCGGTGGGTAAGGATTTGCCTGCTGAGAAGCTGCTCAAGGATTTTGATGCGACGGTTTTGTGCACGGGGGCGACGAAGCCTCGTGATCTGCCGATCGAGGGAAGAGAGTTCAAGGGCATCCATTTCGCGATGGATTTCCTGACTGCGAATACCAAGTCGGTGCTGAATGGGGCATCGGTGGATGGGTTCATCGATGCGAAGGGCAAGGATGTTGTGATCATCGGCGGGGGCGACACGGGAACGGATTGCGTTGGCACGTCGGTGCGGCACGGCTGCCGTTCGGTGGTGCAGGTTGAGATCATGCCGAAGCCTGCATTGACCCGTCAGAAGGACAATCCGTGGCCGGAGTGGCCGAAGGTTTACAAGATGGATTACGGTCAGGAGGAGGCTGCGGCGAAGTTCGGCGACGATCCGCGGATTTATATCACCACGGCGACGAAGTTCGAGGGGGATGCCAATGGGAATGTGACTGCGGTGCATACGGTTCAGGTGGAGTGGGCCAAGAACGACAAGGGACAGTTCGTGCCGAAGAATGTGCCTGGCACTGAGCGAGTGCTTCCTGCGCAGTTGGTCCTGCTCGCGATGGGGTTCCTCGGGCCTGAGCAACCGCTTTTGGAGTCGCTGGGGGTTGAGCGGGATGCGCGTTCGAATGCGAAGGCGGAGCATGAGAAGTACACGACGAACATCCCGGGTGTTTTTGCTGCCGGTGATTGTCGTCGTGGGCAGAGTCTTGTGGTGTGGGCTTTCAACGAAGGTCGCGGTGCTGCGCGTGAGTGCGATCGGTACTTGATGGGGCGCACGGAGTTGCCGTGACGTAGGGGTTGAAGGGTGTTCGGGGCACGGGTGTTTCGCATCCGTGCCCCTTTTTTGTGGGGCCGTTCTTCAGCGGAGCGCTGGGCGCTTGTGCGGGAATGGTTTTTCGGTTGGGGCTTTTTAGGGGGCCAGTTAGGTTTTCAGGGATGAGGATGTCTCGAGTGATCCGTTCTTGGATTTCTATGTTTTCGTGTGTCGGCCTCATCAGCGTGATGGGGGCCGAGGAGAATAGGCTGGGCGGCACGAAGGCGGCGAAAGAGGCGGGGGATGAGGATGCGACGATGGCGCTGCTCTCGGTTTTTGCGCAAGCGCTTCATTCGATCCGACAGGAGTTTGTGCAAGAGGACAAGGCGACGATTGAACGCCTTGTGCGGGGTGCGATTGCGGGCATGGCATCTGGGTTGGATGGTTTTAGCGGGTATCTGGATGCGGAGTCCGTCCGTGCGTTGAATGATGCGGAGATGAATCGAGGGGCTGGTATTGGAGTGATTGTGGATGAGCGGCGTGGCCGGTTCGTGGTTGCGGCGACGGTTGAGGGGGGGCCAGCGGCGTTGGCTGGGATGATGCCTGGTGATGAGATCTTGAAGGTGGGAGAGCGCGCGGTTCGTGGCATACGGATGGAGGAGCTATCGGGGATGCTTCGTGGTTCGCCGAACAAGGTGGTGCATCTTGCGGTGTATCGCTCGAGCGCGCAGACGGCTTTGGAGTTCGATGTTCCGCGCGCTCAGATCGAGGTGCCCTCGGTTCGTGGGGCTCGGCTGCTATTGTCGAACGGTTCGTTCGCGGGGGGGGCGCGTGATCGGGAGCCGAGGGTTGGGTATGTTCGGATGTCCCGATTTGTGGAGACCACCCCTTCGGAGTTGGATCGTGCGCTTGATGTTTTTGGGGAGCGAGGTGTGGATGCGTTGGTGTTGGATCTTCGGTACAATCCTGGGGGTTCCTTGGAGTCGGTGGAGAGGGTTGCGGCTCGTTTTTTGGATGAGGGTGCAGTGATTGCGACGACGCATGGGAGGTCGGAGGGGCAGAGTGAAGAGTTACGGGTGGTGGGTGAGGGGGGGAACCCGATGATGCGGTCTGCCGTGCCGCTCGCGATCTTGGTGAATGGCGGTACGGCGAGTTCTGCAGAAATCCTTGCGGGCGCGCTAAGGGATCACGGGCGAGCGGTCGTCGTGGGTGGGGGCACGATGGGAAAGGGGTCGGTGCAGACGCTATTACCGCTGCGGGACGGATCCGCGTTGCGATTGACCACTGCAGTGTATCTGACGCCTTCGGGAGCGCCGGTTAATCGTGTGGGGATCGACCCCGATTGTTTGGTCGAGTTGTCGCCCGTTGAGGAGGCTGCGTTTGATGAATATCGGAGGGAGGAGATCTTGGGCAAGGAGCCTTCGACGAAAGCGGTTGCCTATCGTGATCGACAAATTGATAAGGCACAGGAACTTTTGCGTGGGATGCTTCTTTACCGCCGTCGCGGAGAGGCCGTTTTTGCTGGAGCGGGGAGGGAGCGTCGGTGAGCGAGAAGGTTGTATTGGCGTTCGAATCTTCCTGTGACGAAACCGCAGTTGCGGTGCTGCGTGGCGAGAGGGTCTTGGCGAGTCGGATTGCGTCCCAGATCGAGATCCACGAACGGTTTGGAGGGGTGGTTCCGGAAGTGGCCTCGCGAAATCATCTTCGAGCAGTGGGGCCTCTGTTGAGGCGGACATTGTCCGAGGCGGGTGTTGCGTTGGGGGCTGTGGATGTGGTTGCTGCGACCGTTGGACCGGGGTTGGCGACCTCGCTGATGGTGGGGGTCTGTTTGGCGAAGGGCATCGCGGTGGGGTTGGGGCGACCGTTTCTTGGGATCAACCATATGGAGGGGCACGCGCTCTCGCCGTTTTACGGGTTGAACTCTGGGGTGCAGCCCGCGATCGGGCTGATCGTTTCCGGTGGGCATACGATGCTGGTCAGGATTGGTGGGCTCGGAGATTACCGTCTTCTCGGGCAGACGCGTGATGATGCTGCGGGCGAGGCATTTGATAAAGTGGGTAAGCTTCTGGGGTTGGCGTATCCCGGGGGCCCAGAAGTGAATCGGCTTGCAGCTGCGGGGAGGCGGGATGCGTTCGCGTTCCCGCGAAGCATGCTGGGATCTGGGGATCTGGAGTTCTCGTTCAGCGGGCTGAAGACGGCTGTTCGGTATCTATTGCCGCAGATTGACGCGTCGAGGGTGCCTGATGTCTGTGCTTCATTCCAGGAAGCGGTGGTGGACGTGTTGGTTCGCAAGACACGCTCAGCGGTTCGTCAAACGGGGTGTCGGTTGGTGGCTGTGAGTGGAGGTGTGAGTCGTAACACGAGATTGCGTAAGCGGTTAAAGGAGGTCCTTGAGCCAAGTGGGTGCGCGGTGATCTTTGCGCCGGACGACCTCTCCACTGACAATGCGGCTATGATTGGCTACGTGGCGGCGTTACGGGCTTTGCGAGGCGATTCTGATCCTTTGACGACGGAGATCCGTCCGACGTTTCCGTTGGCGTCGTGAGGTGGCAGACGGATTTCAGGGGATGAGTGATTGAGATCCAGTCGGCGATGGGGGTTCCGCCTAGGATGTGTTGTTCGAGGATCTGGTCGAACCGTTCTGGGGAGACGGAGCCGTACCAGACGCCTTCGGGATAGATGAGGAGCCATGGACCGCCTGAGCAGACGCGGAAGCACAGGGCTTTCGTTCGCATGACGGGAGCGTTCACCTGTTTGAGTCGTGATTTGACGTGGTCCCACAACTGGGAGCCGATCTCTGGTTCACAGCATTCTGGGCCGATGCAGAGGAAGAGGTGATGTTCAGCGGTGGTGACGCCGACTTTTTGGAAAAGGGATGGAGGCTGGATGGTCATTTTTTGCCGGTGAGGAAACGGGCTTCTGTGCTGCGGGGGACAAGGGTAAACCTGCTGCGTATGAGATTACGAATCATGGGTGCGGGAAACACTGGGCGCGGCGTTTTTGCTGCGATTTTGGCGATGGTCTTAGCGGGGCCGACGTTTGCGGCGTTGCGTTTGCCGTCGATCATCGGGGATCGAATGGTGTTGCAGCAGAAGCAGGAAAATCCTGTTTGGGGTTGGGATGATCCTGGCACGCGAGTGACGGTGACTTTCGGGGATCAGAAGAAGGTTGGCGTTGCGGGGCCGGACGGGCGGTGGACGGTGCGGTTGGATGGGGAGGTGGCGAATGCGGTACCGCGGACGATGTTGGTGAGCGGCACGTCATCGCGGGAGGTGAAGGATGTTTTGATCGGGGAGGTCTGGATGTGTTCTGGGCAGTCGAACATGGGTTTTCAGGTTGGTGGCGATTTCAAGGGGGACATTGAAGCTGCAGCATCGAACTTACCGAACTTGCGATTGATCCGGGTTCCGAACCGCGGGACGCAAGAGCTGCAGGAGGATTTCAATGGGGAGTGGCGAGCATCGAGTGTGGAGACCGCGAAGCCATTCAGTGCGGTCGGCTTCTTTTTTGGCCGTTATTTGCACCAGATCCTCGGGGTTCCGGTCGGATTGATCGATAACTCGTGGGGCGGTTCAGCGGCAGAGGCTTGGGTGCGGCGTGGCACGATCGATCAGGATCCGCGTTTCGCGGAGTTGATCCGGGGTTGGCGGGAGAAGGAGGCATTTTTGGAATCCGTTGCAGCCAAAGAGAAGTACGAGAAGGAGTTGGCGGAATGGAAGGACTATGCGGAGAAGGCGAAGGTCACGTTGAAGGCGGGTCAGGTGTTGCGGCGTCAGCCCCAACCGCCTCAACAGGTACTTACGGGTAACCAGCGTCCGGGCAACATCTTTGCAGGGGTCCTGAACCCGACGCTCGGATACGGCATCAAGGGAGTGATCTGGTATCAAGGCGAGTCGAATGCCAGTCGGGCGTGGGAGTATCGGGAGCTGTTTCCGATGATGATCCAGGAATGGCGTAAGGAGTGGAAGCAGGGTGATTTCCCGTTCTATTGGGCGCAGTTGGCGGACTTCAAGGAGGAGAAGGTTTCGGGAGAGAGTGACTGGGCGGAGCTGCGGGAGGCGCAGACTTTGGCGATGCGGCTTCCGAACTCTGGTCAGGCGGTAATCACGGATTTGGGTGAAGGACGGGATATCCATCCACGCAACAAGTACGATGTTGCGGGGCGCTTGGTCAGGTGGGCGTTGGTGAAGGATTATGGGATGAAGTTCGTGCACCGCAGTCCGGAGTTGAAGGAGTGCACATTTGATGGGGGGAAGGCCCGTGTGACGCTGGAACTCTTTGGCAGCAAGTTGCGGCCATTTGATGTGCTCGAGGCACGCGGCTTCGTTCTGTGTGGGGAGGACCGCGTTTGGCGCGTTGCCAAGGGGGAGATTGTGGATCTGGCACAGGGCGTCATCGAGGTCGCGAGTCCGGAGGTCGCCAAACCGATTGCGGTAAGGTACGCATGGGCGGACAATCCCGTTTGCAACCTGTTCAACGAACAAGGATTGCCGGTTACGCCGTTCCGGTCGGATAACTTCGAGATGATCACAAAACCCAAGGCGGCCTCGGGCAAATAGAGGCGTCAGCGAAGAACGTCGGTCATCGCTTTGCCGTAGCCTGTGAGTTCCATGTAGGCGTTGCCAATCTTGTTGCGCCCCTCGCGGACCTCACAGGCTCCCTCCCAGTACGAGAGGGATTTCCCTAGCCGACTGGTCATCTCCTGCGCATCGAAGCGGGGGGTGATTTCGAGGGACAGAGGCCTCTCGGATGCTGGATCTCGACAAACCAAGAGCATGCTTGCCGGATAGGTTGTGCCCGTGGCTCTGCTCTTCCACTCGCCTTTTGGGAGGAGCTGGAACTTCGATGTATCGGAGGAAGAGGTGTTTCCGTCACGATCGATCCACGTGATTTTTGAGGCGGGGTCTGGGGAACCGTCCGTGCGTCGGAGAACGTAGACCATGATTTCACGGCCATCGTCGAGTTGGATGCCGAGCCAGTCCCATCCGACCTGCCCTGGGTCGAGTTGGCTGCTACTGATCTCGTGATCCATCCATGCGGCACCGTGAAGCTTCAGCGGAGGGCGATTCGTGCGGACGAGATGTCCCTCCGCTTTGAGGCGGGGATATGTCATGTAATGGCTTGAAGCGGAATCGGATGAGCCCTTCTTGGAAACGCCCTCTTCACCGAAGACAACCAAGCGTTTTGAGGGAGTGAGGGTGAGTTGGAGATGATGGGTTCCACGAATTCGACCATCCAAAGCGATGGGTGAGTCCGGAACGTCCGGTTCGATCGCTCGCAGACTCCAGTTGCCGTTGCGAACGTCGAGTTTGTCGGTTGCTGCGTCTGCATCCCAGCCTCGACGATTGATGCGTTCATCGTGGTGGAACGAGCGGTCTTTTGCATCGAGAAGCGCGGTGTGGGCGAGGTGAAGTTCGGAATCATCCGCGAGAACAGGCTCTTGCGTTGATCTCGCGATCCTCGAGGCGCGGCGGAAGAAGGTGATCTGGAAGCCGTGGAACCCGCCAGTTTCGTCGGTGAGATGCCCCGTGACATACCACCATTCCAGTTTGAAGCCGGGATGGGCTCCGTGGTCGAGCGGCAGACGCGGGACGAATCCTTTGGCGGGCAACAGGAACCCGTCTGCATCACGTTGGTTCGATTGCGCTTCGAGTCGCGGCATCAAGAGGTCGGCGAAACTGGTCGTCCCGAGTGCCAGGCCGATCAGGCGGCGCCGGGACATGAGCTGGGCATTTGTGGGAATCAGCATGCGGTATGACGTTTCAGTGCTTTGCGGGCGGACAAAAATCCGGTGCATGCACCTATGGCGGAGATGGATGCGATCAGCGATAGAACGGTTGCCCATGGGATGTTGAAAAGCAGGGTCCAACCGAATGTCTGATAGTTGATGATGAAAATCAGGATGGTCCCGAGAGCGAGGCCGCAGCATGAGCCCAAGAGCGAGCTGAAGAGGCTGAGGACACCGGTTTCCCATGCGGCGCTGCGCGTGAGGACGGACGGTGGGGTGCCCATGACTTCGAGGGTCGCCCATTCGTGGCGTCGTTCGCCAAGCAGCGTTGAGACGGTGAGAACGAGTCCACCGATCGCAACGGCGAGGCCGATGAGTTCGAGGGCATGTGTTACGGCAAAGGTTTGACGGAAAAGGCGTAGGACTTCGGATCGGAGACTCGCATTGGTGTAAACCATCAGAGCTGGATGGTCCTTCTGGATTTTGTCCGCAAATGACACGGGATCTGAGCCAGTCTTGAGGGTGAAGACCACACTCGTGACGGCGTCTGTTGCTAGCCAGCGCTGGAGTGTTTTCAGCGGGATCGATACGGTTCCGAACTGGTCACTGAAGTCCGCGTGGATCCCGACGATTCTCAGTTTGCGGGGAGCGCCGCCGACGATGCAGCGCAGCGAGTCCCCGATGCGCGCATGGAAACGTACTGTGTAGGATTCACTGACGACGGCACTTGTGAACTCGGGTTCGCTATTCCCGTCGAGGTGGGGTTGCAGGATCTCATCTGCTGGCGTTGGGCCGAGCCACTGGAGAGGTTGTCTGGAAGCGGATCGCAGAAAGTCTGAACCGAGCAGACGAAAGCTGTCGGGTTCCCCGCGAACGCCGACTTGATGCATGAGAAAACCGTCGGCATGGAGAACGTCTGCGCGTGAGCGGAGCTTTTCGACAAGGGGTCCACTGATCTGAGCGCCTGCAGACGCGGATTGGTTTGCGCGATTGGTCACGAACACATCGGCTTTGAGGGAATGGATGATCCAGCTCTCGATGGACGAGGCGAAACTTGAGACGAGCACCTGCATCGCGGTCATCATGGCGAGTGCGCAAACGAGGCTAGCGGCAGCCCAGAGGTGACGGCTCCCTGAGCGCCGGAGCCGCGAGTTACCGAGTTGGATGAACGGGGACTGTGCTTCGCAGCGGAGCAGCATTTTTGCGAATGAGGGAAGACCTGCGGGGACGGCGAAGCCTGCGGCTGCGAGGGTGAAAAGCGCTGAGAGGTATCCGCCGAAGGGGATGTGCGCTCCGTCATCGAGGTGGATGGCGTGGAATCGTGAGCACCCGAGAGCGGCAAGACTGCAGAGGAGGAACAGGGTCCAAGGAAGAAGGGTTGCGACGTTTTGAGGGGGGCGTTCAACGCTGCCTAGCAGCTGGGCAGGCGGGGTTTGTGCGGCGGATCGAGCGGGAATCCACCCTGCAAGCAGAGCGGCGCCAATGGCGCAGGCGAGCGTCAGACCCGCCTCGGTGGATGTGAGGGCGACGGTCCGCGTTGCGTTGGCGTAGTAGAGGGAGTGGACGGTTTGAGAAACAGCGACGACAGCCCCTGTGCCGAGCAGACGCCCGATGATCATCCCGAGGGAGCCTCCGAGAAAACCGAGCGTTGCGGCCTCGAGAAGCCATGCATCGCGGAGGATATCCGGCGTGACCCCCAACGAACGAAGCGCGGCGATTTCGGGACGTCTCCGGACGACGGCTGCGTCGAGTGCTTGGAAAACCAGGTAGCCGCCGACGAGGAGGGAGAGGAGCGAGAGGATGGCGAGGTTCAGTCGCAGTCCGCGCGTCATGGATGCGGCGGCTTGTCCTCTTTGCTCGGGAGTTTGGATGTGAAGAGAGGGGTCCTTATTTCTCAGTATCCTTTCAATCAGCTCGGGTTGAAGCGCAGCGTCCTCGGCTGCAAACAGATCGATGCGATCGAACGTGTTGTTGGTGCTGAAAAGGCTCGCCATGCGGAGGATGTCCATCACGACCATATTTGGTGGCGGCTCTGGCGAACCTGGGTTGGAAGTGATGGCGCCGTGAACCGGTATCTCGATCGGGGCGTCCGCTGCCAGCACGGTGAGGGTTCGCGATCCCGATCCGGTTATTGGGAGGGATTGGAAGAGGGCGGGAGCGGCCAGCACGGGGGATTCTTCGGGTGTGAGGGACGAGGGGATGGAGTGGGGGGAGTCGGTGCTCGAGTTGGAGGTGTTGAGCAAGTTGAGGGATGCAACGAGGTCAACGCCGACGAGTCGGAGTGTCGCGTTTGGGTCTGGGGGCGTGTTGGGGCCTGGCTGCGGTTTGAATCGCACGGCGATGCGCTCATTGGACGGGAGAACTTGGATGGGAAATGGAGCGCAGGCGTCGCGTATGGCGAGCAGGTCTGGAAGAGCGAGTGGCGGATCGGTCCGCGTCACGGTGATCAAACTTTCTCGCGAGAGGCCCGCTGCGAACCGTTCGAAGTCCGAGGTGACGGCGCGGTTGGCGAGTCGGATGGCTAGGAAGGCGGCTACGCCTGTGGCAATGATGAGGATGAGCAGCGCGTGAAGCCCCGGAGAGCGTCGCCAATGGCGGACGCTGATGGAGCTGACGAGGTGGAAGAGAACAGCGGGACGGTTCACGCGGACGCAGGATCAGGGGGCTTCGAAACGCACGTGAACGCCTTGGGAATCTGAAGTCTGTAGGCTGGTGCAGCGCATGGGGACGTTCGCGAATGCAAGCGGGAGAGGACGGTCGGACAAGGATTCTGCGAAACTTTTGACGTAACCATTCAACAAGCTGGAGAGCATGGATGCGTCGGTTGTGGCGGAGAGGTCTTTGAGGAAGAGGTGTTCGTTGGTCCTGATGACCGTTGCTGAAATGCGAACGGTCGCGGACATGACGAATGCTTTCACGGAAGCGACGAGATGAACGGTGAGACCATCTGTTGCGGGACTGATTTGGACGCTTAAGTCGCTCACTGCTACCCCGGTCTTTTTCCTGATGAGTTCTGGCAGCAGGCTTGCGAGGAACTTTTCGAAGGTGGGTTCTAGATGGATTTCGAGGTTTGCCGAGCTGACGTGGGTGATTTCGCCACCGCTTGTGCGTTCGGCGTCACCGCGAAGGGTCAGGACAGGAGCGGCGATTTCTGCGTGAGCGGAGAGGCTGGTTTGGGTTTGGTCGGGTGCAACTGCCGTGATGCAGGAGGGCGCGAGACGGATGGACTCGAGATGGAGGGAAACCTGTGGTGAGTCTGTGGTGGCGGGCGTGTCGGCATCAACCGCGAGGAGTTGGTCTGTTTGTAGGTGCGCGCCATCGAGTTGGAGGAGCAGTTGGGACCGAGGGTTTGAAGGGTCGGGAAGGATGGTCTGCGCGGGGTTGAGCGAGGTCGATCGCGCGAGTTCGTCACGGACGTGGTGGACGAGTTGGTTGAGATCTCGGATGGGGGGTGAGGCTGCGCGAAAGAAACGGAGTTTCACGAGGGTGGGGTGGGTGGTTTTTCCTATGCGCCAGAAATCGGCAGGG
Source organism: uncultured Chthoniobacteraceae bacterium (assembly GCA_964489645.1). GTDB lineage: Bacteria > Verrucomicrobiota > Verrucomicrobiia > Chthoniobacterales > Chthoniobacteraceae > JBEEPE01. The sequence continues at coordinate 16,188 of CAZAZT010000007.1, forward strand.
GCAACCTTCGCTCATGATTCGCCTATTGAGCACGGATTTTGATGGGACATTGGTTGATCACTATGCTCGCCCTCCGGTGCATCCGGATTTGATGGAGCTCTTTGCGGCGCTTCAGGCCAAAGGCGTTCGTTGGGCAGTGAATACTGGGCGGGATTTGCCATTGGCGTTGGAGGGGTTGGAGCAGTTCGGCTTTTCCATCATGCCCGACTATCTGTTGACCGCTGAGCGCGAGGTGTTTCAGCGGGTGGATGGGGAGTGGGTGGCTTACGGAGGGTGGAATCAGGCCTGTTACAGTGACCATGACGAGTTGTTCGATCGGTCGGGTGCCCTGCTTGAGGACATCGAACGGTTCTTGCGGACGCAGGTGCGGGCTGAACCGATTTGGGAAGGGAAGCGGATGGTGGGATTGGCCGCGACGACGGAGCGGGACATGGAGTTGACGTGTCGTTTCCTTGAGCGCGAGCGTCGGCGGGTTCCAGGTTTTGCTTTTATGCGCAACACGTTGTATGTGCGCTTTTGCCATGAGGCTTACAACAAGGGTACGGCCCTATCGGAGTTGGCGCGGCTTTTGGGCATTGGAGCCAACCAGGTGTTTGCTGCGGGCGACCATTACAATGATTTGCCGATGCTTGATGGGGTGCATGCGCGATGGGTGTGTTGTCCTGCGAACGCGGTGACGATCGTGAAGCAGGCTGTGACGGCGGCTGGCGGGCATGTCGCACGTGGGATGTGTTCGGAGGGTGTGGTGGAAGGGTTGCGTAAATTCATGGACCAAGTTGCGGTGGGTTGACGCACCTGCTCTCGGTGATTGCTCGACGACGGGTCCACCGATAGTTTTCGGACGCTATGCAAATCCACATTACGCCTCGGCATCTTCGTTTGACGGCCTCGATCCATCAGGCGGTTGCCAGTCATGTTGAAGGCCTTGAAGATCACGGTACCGAAATCATCAGTGCGCATGTCGTGTTAGATCATGACGAAGCGGAGAAGCCGGATGATCGCTATACGGTCAAAATCCACATCGCGGTGCGGGGCAAGGATCTGCATGGGGAGCAGAAGGGATCTGATCTTTATGTGGCGATCGAGAAGTGTGTGACGAAGTTGGATCGCCAGTTGGCTAAGAGGAAGACGAACTTGAAGGAGAAGGTGGTGCATCGCGCTCAAAAGGCGTCGGAGCGCAAGAAACGTGGATAGGTCAGTGGCTTAACGAACGTTTTCTAGGGCGGACGATTTGTCCGCCCTTTTTTGTGCCTGCCCCTTGTCTGGTCGGCATGGCGGAGGTGGCACTGAAGCGGCTTATCCGGTGCATATGAAGTTCTCCCCTCTGATTGTTGGCTGTGCCGCTTTGGCTCTGATGGCTCCTGGTTTGTCTCTCTTCGTTTCGGCTCCGGCCTCTGCGCAGACGGCGGACGCGTGGGTTCCTGAGGAGGGTTTCCGTAGTTTGTTCAACGGGAAAGATTTGACGGGGTGGAGTTTCAGTCTGGATGAGCGATTTGACGGCAAGACGGAGAGCACTGATGGGCGCTTCACGGCGGGCAATGGGATTTTGGCGGTCCAGCCGCAGAAAGAGGGGCAGAAGCGGATCGGGAAGATCCAGACGGTGGAGACCTTCGGGAAAGATTTCGTTCTACGGCTCGAGTTCCGGGCGAGCGTGAATGCGGATAGTGGGATATTCTTGCGTGGCAAGCAGTTGCAGTGTCGTGACTACTTGGTTGCAGGTCCTTACAAAGAGCTGAAGAAGTACAAGGCGCAGGATTGGAATGTGGTGGAAGTCACGGTGAAGGACGGAGTGGCCTATTGCACGTGCAATGGAGAGGTGCTGGAGGAGGCGTACAAGTTGCCGGAGAGCGGCCCGATCGGGTTTGAAGCGGATCGCGGTTTGATGGAGTACCGCCGGGTACGGATCAAGATGTGATCCTTTGCTGTGCGATCTGCAAAGGTTTGCACAAGCGCTTGGCATCCGAAGCTATTGAGCGGCGCGATCTACCGGTCGCGCTGAGTTTTCTGCGGTTTTTTCCCCACCCAGGGCGGGACGCCATAGGCCCTTTTCAAACGAGATGCGGCTTGGCAAATCCGTTCTTCAAAGTGCTGAGTCGTGGTTTCTAAGTCCGACAAGCTGATAGGGCGCGGAGGAAGGTGGTGGGGGGACGACCGTGGACACGTTTGAAAGAACGGCTGAAATGGAACTGGTCGGTGAAGCCGAGTAGTTCCGACACTTGGCTGACTTTTAGTCCGTGGTCGACCAAGAGTTCGATTGCACGTTGCATGCGAATGCGCTCGATGTAGCGGTGCGGTGTTGTTTGCGCGTAGCGCTTGAAGAGGCGACTGAGGTGTTCGGGTGTCACTCCGATCGCTTCTGCAGCCTCTGCGATGCGAGGAGCTCTGATGCCTTGGTCGAGGAACCATGCTTTTGCCGCGCGAAACGTTTTTTCGGACTGGGACAGATGGCCGCCGGTCCAGTCTGACATCGCGCTGAGTTTCAACAGCAGCAGTCTCAATCGGCAGGCACAGACCTCTTCGGCGAGTGGGTGATCGGATTCGGCGTCACGATGCAGTCCCTCGAACAGGTCAGTGATCTCGGAGGGTTCTGCGACCCGGCGGGAGATGCGTTCTGAAAACCCTGCCTGATTGAGGAGATCGGAGGCTTCAGCGCCGACAAAGTCCACGTAATATTTCAACATGGAACTTGCACCGTCACCGGAGATGCGATGGGGCGTGCTTGGGGAGTAGCACAGCACGCTGCCCGCCGAGATCTGCTCGCTGCGATGGCTCCGTTGAAACATGCCATTTCCTTCGGCAACGAACTCGATGCAATGATAAGGAAAGGTTTCCCGTTCAATGAGATAATCGTTCCTTGTTCTTTCTGTTCCCCCGCAGACAACGCGGAGGGGACCGTCGGTGGTTGCGGCGAGGTTGAGAAAATAGCGTCTCGCACTTTCAACCTGAGTTGAGACGAACGGCGGTAGATTTTTCATTTTCAGCGACGGGGCTTGATGAACATCAGAAAATGGCATGAAAGGGTCAACTCTATGGATGGAGTCGCACCGAGCGGCATCATAAGAATGTGAGAGTGCTTGTGGCTTTTGCTTGGAAGGGGAGCCCACAAAGCAGCGCAGATTTATCAGAGCACCATGACCACGAACGATCAGCCTTCACTTTTGGGATTGCAGCCGACTTTTGGATTCGGAGACCGCTTGGGATTAGCGACCCCTGGGCACATCGCATCGCTCAAGCACGGGCGCCTTTTGCCGATTCTCGCGCAGCAGTCGGTTCGGGAGATGACAAGGACGCAGCGCACTCCGGAGGAGGTGATGGCTGCTGCGAGGAAGGGGATTGCGGAAGTGGGGTATCAAGGTGTTTGGGGGGCAGACGCTGATCATTTGAAGACGCGTGAGGACGTTTTCAATCTGGCGGAGGCTGGGTTCACCTTTTTCACGATCGACCCGTCTGCCTATGTGGACAATGGGGCGGATGTGCTTGCTGGAGAATCACTCATGAAAGCCGCTCAGCAGGTGGTGTCTTCGGGCGCGTTTGAGAGCCTGTCGGAGGTTGAGTCGCTGTACTCTGGGAAGTCGTTCGATCTTGGGTTTGGCGCTCCTCTCCGATTGGAGGGGGAGTCGCTGCTGAGGGCGGTCGTAAAATACGGGAAAGCAGTGGATTACGCTGGAAAGATGGGGGCGTGGATCGGGGAGGCGCGTGCGGGGCGTGGAGCTGACATCGAAGTTTCGGTGGATGAGACCGATTCTCCGACGACGCCTTCGGAGCACTTGTTCATCGCGGCGGAGTTGAGGCGCCGTGGAGTGAAGGCGGTATCGGTTGCGCCTCGGTTCTGCGGCGAGTTCGAGAAGGGGATCGATTACAAAGGGGACTTGGTGCGGTTTGAGGAGGAGTTGAAAATCCATGCGGCGATTGCGCGGGTGTTCGGGCCGTACAAGATCAGTGTGCACTCTGGTTCGGACAAGTTCCGGATCTATCCGATCGTGGCGGCGGTGTGTGGGGATCTTCTGCACGTGAAGACTGCGGGAACGAGTTATCTCGAGGCTTTGAGAGTGGTGGCGCGGGTGGATGCGGCCTTGTTTGCGGAGATTGTGGCGTATTCGCGGGGGCGCTTTGACACCGACAAGGCGACGTACCACATCTCAGCCACCTTGGATGCGGTTGAATCTGGCGCGGGTTTGAACGCTCGCGATCTCGAAAGGATTTACCTCGACGAGGACGGGGGGCGTCAGATTTTGCATGTGACGTTCGGGTCGGTTTTGACGCTGGGCAAAGATTCTCGAGGGAAGAATTTCAAGGAGGGCATCATGAGCGTGCTTGAGGGAAATCCTGGGTTGCACAGTGAGATTCTTGAGGGGCATCTGGGCAAACATCTCCGTCTTTTGAGCTGATATGCGTTGTGCGATCACGGTTTCATTGGTTCCGGAGGTCAAGGGGGGGCCTTTTGTTTTCTGGGACGGTCTGGAGGATGCCTTTCGTCAGGCTGGGGGGATGGGTTTTGATGCGGTGGAGATCTTCCCGCCGGGGCCTGATGGGCTTGATATACGAATGGTGCGTGGGGAGATGGAGCGGAGTGGTTTAGCGGTTGCGGCTGTGGGGACAGGAGCGGGATGGGTTGTCGGAAAGATGCATCTCTGTCATGCGGACGAGTCGGTTCGTGTTGCTGCGCGGGCTTTTGTTCGGAACACGATTTTGAAGGCGGCTGAGGTAGGGGCGCCGACCATTCTTGGATCGATGCAAGGGCGGGTGGAGGGAGGGGTGGAGCGATCTCAGGCGTTGGATTGGTTGGCGGAGGCGCTTCGCGAGTTTGGTGAGCTGGCAAGTGATTGTGGTCAGACTTTTCTGTATGAGCCGCTGAACAGATATGAGACGAACCTTTTCAATCGTCAGGGGGATGCGGCGAGTTTTCTTCGGAACCGCGGTCTGAGTGGGGTTTCGGTTTTGGCGGATCTTTTCCACATGGGCATTGAGGAGAGCGACTCGGCTGCGGCGTTGGCGGATATCGCTGATGTATTGGGGCATGTGCACTTTGCGGACTCGAATCGGCAGGCGGCGGGGGCTGGACAGACGCGTTTCGAGCCGGTGATCCGGCAGCTTTGTTCGCAAGGGTATGATGGGTACCTCTCAGCGGAGGTGTTCCCTTTGCCGGATCCTGCTACGGCTGCGCAGCGGACGATCCGGCGTTTTCGTGAGTTGACTTCAAACCATTGATCCACAGAACGATGCTTAAGACGGCACTGATACATCCGGAAATCCTTGCGGTGGTGGCTGGGGCGGGGCATCACAGCAAGATCCTGATCGCGGACGGCAACTACCCTGCGAGCACGAAGAAGGGTCCCAATGCCGTTGTGGTTCCGATGAACCTTGCGCCTGGGGTGATCACGTGTGAGCAGGCGTTACGGGCGCTTTTGGCGGCGTTGCCGATTGATGCGGTGAACACGATGGGCATCCCGTCGGATGATCCGTATGCGCAGAGCGGAGAGCCTCCGGTGTGGGCGGATTACCGGCGGGTGATCGAGGAGGCGGGACTTTCCTTGAAGCTGCATCCCATTGAGAAGTGGGATTTTTATGCAGCAGTCGATTCCGCGGACCATGTTTTGACGATCCAGACGGGAGACCAATCGTTGTGGGCGAATGTGTTGCTGACGATGGGTTGTCGGACTTCTTGAACGGTTTTTGAAATTATGGAGACAAGAACACTTGGGCGAACGGGGTTGCGTGTGCCGAGTTTGGCGTTTGGTGCGAGCTCGCTGGGGCAAGAGTTTCGCAGCGTGACGTTGGATGAGGCGATGCGTTCTGTGCGGGTTGCGCTGGATTGTGGGATCAACTTCATCGACACATCGCCGTTCTATGGGCGTGGGATGAGCGAGGTCTTGTTGGGGGTCGCTTTACGTGGTGTGCCGCGGGAGTCCTACACACTGTGCACGAAGCTGGGGAGGTACGATCTTGGGCACTTCGATTTCTCGGCGAAGCGGGTGAGGGAGAGTGTGGATGTGTCGCTGCATCGGATGGGAACGGATCATCTGGACATCCTGTTGTGCCACGACATCGAGTTCGTTCCGATGCAACAGATCGTGGATGAGACGCTTCCTGAGATGCGCAAGTTGGTCGAGGCGGGGAAGGTGCGTTATTTGGGTGTCTCAGGCTACCCGATGAAGTTGTTCAAGTTCGTGTTGGGGCAAACGGATCTGGACTGCGTGTTGTCCTACAACCAGTACACGTTGCAGAACACCCGTTTTGCGGATGAGTTGTTGCCGATGTTGGAGGAGCGCGGCGTGGGAGCGATGAATGCGGGGCCGTTTTCGGCGAGATTATTGACCAATGCGCCGTTGCCAGCGTGGCTGAAAGAGCCTGAGGCGGTGAAGGATGCGGCGCGCAAGGCAGCGGCCTTGTGTCACGCGCGTGGGGTGGATATTGCGAAGCTTGCGCTCCAGTTCTCGCTTTCGAATTCGAGGATTGCGACGACCGTCGCGGGGTCGGCGAACCCTGACAATATCCGCAACTGGGCTAGGTGGGCGGCTGAGCCGATGGACGAGGAGTTGTTGCGAGATGTGAGAGAGATTTTTGAGCCGGTCCGCAATATTGGGCATGTTGAGGGACTTCTAGAAAACAACTGAAAAAAACACGTTATGAAAGCATTGCAACTTCCTGTGCCGGGCCAGTGGTCAGTGGTGGATGTGCCGGAGCCGCCATCACCGGGGGCTGGGGATGCGGTGGTGAGGATCCATCAGGTGGGGGTTTGCGGCACGGATTACTCCGGGTTTCTCGGGAAGATGCCGTTTTTCTCCTACCCACGGATTCCGGGACACGAACTTGGGGTTGAGGTGGTTGCGGTTGGGGATGGTGTGACTGAGGTGCGGCTGGGGGACCGATGCTCGATTGAGCCGTACATCAACTGTGGGGGGTGTCATTCGTGTCGGCGCGGTCACACGAACTGTTGCATGAACAACCAGACGCTCGGAGTCCATTGTGACGGAGGGTTGCAGCCTCTATTCATCATTCCGGCGAGGAAGTTGCACGTATCGGAAAAGCTCGGGTTTGACCAACTGGCGTTGGTTGAGACTTTGGCGATTGGTTGTCATGCGGTGAACCGAGGGGCGCCGCTTGCGGGGGATGTTGCGTTGGTGATCGGGGCGGGACCGATCGGTTTGTCTGCGGTTGAGTTCACGAAGTTGTCGGGGGCTCGCACGGTGGTGATGGATGTGAACGAGCAGCGTTTGGCATTTGTTCGCGACGTGATGGGGGTTGCTGACACGATTTTGGTTAGGGGTGATGGGGCTGAGTTGCGGGCGTTGGAGGAGTTGACGGGTGGTGATCTTGCTCAGGTCGTGATTGATGCGACGGGGAGTGATCGTTCCATGTCGGCGGCGTATCAGTATGTTGGATTTGCGGGGCGGCTTGTTTTCGTGGGGATCACCCAAAACGAGGTGAAGTTCGGGCATCCCTTGATGCATCGACGTGAGATGACTTTCATGGCGAGTCGGAACGCGTTGCCTGGGGATTTCAAGAGGATCATCGGGTTGATTGAGGGCGGAAAGATCGATACGCGGCCGTGGATCACGCATCGATTGGATTTTGAGGAGGTTCCTTCGCGGTTCCCGGGCCTGTTGGATCCTGCTTCGGGGGTGCTGAAAGCGGTGATCGCGGTGGGGGTATAAGCGTCATGCGGATCGACGCGCACCAGCATTTCTGGAGGTACTCTGAGGCCGATTACCCTTGGATTCCGAGGGGAAGCGCGTTGCACCGGGATTGGTTGCCGAGTGACCTTGACGCTTTGCAGAGCCGACTGGGCTTGGATGGGTCGGTGGCGGTGCAGGCGCGTCAATCGTTGGATGAGACGGAGTGGCTTCTTGGGTTGGCGGATGCGAATCCTCGGGTTGTTGGGGTTGTTGGCTGGGTGGACCTGCGTTCGGCGTGTTTGGGGGAGCAACTCGACCGGTTTGTGGGGAACCCGTTGTTCTGTGGTGTCCGGCATGTGGTGCAGGATGAGCCGGACGGTTTTTTGATGGGGGAGAGCGTGCTGGGCGGGTTGCGTCGTCTGGCTGACCGGCGTGTCGCGTACGATGTTTTGGTTTACGCGAGACAGCTTGGTGACGTATTGCGGATGACGGATGCGGTTCCGGGGTTACGGATGGTGATGGACCACGGTGCGAAACCGGACATCCGAGGGGGGGAGTTCAGTCGGTGGAGGCGGGATTTGGCGGAGTTTGGGGTGCGAGGGGAAACTTTTTGCAAGTTGTCGGGGTTGGTGACGGAGGCGGATTGGGCGGCGTGGACGGTTGAGGAGTTGAAGCCCTATTTTGACGCGATTTTCGAGATTTTTGGGGTGGAGAGAGTGATGTGGGGGTCGGATTGGCCGGTGTGTCTTCACGCAGCGAGTTATGAGCGGTGGTATGGGACGGTCTTGGAGTTTGTGGAGAGCCGATATCCCAGGGCTTTGGAGGCGGTGTTTGGGGGGAACTGTGCGAGGTTTTATCGGGTGGGATTGCGTGAGTGAGGGGGCGGTCCTTTAGGCGATTTAATGAGGCGGTCAAGTTTCGAGTGGCTTTTTTTTGGATGGCTGGTAAAGTGACAGCCTATGCCTATCACACGAAAAACAGCCTTTTCTCGTCGGCTTCCTGATCTCGTGACAGAGGAGCTTGCGGCGTTGCTCTCTTCTCGGAGCAGCTACGAGTTCAAAGATATCTTTGAGAAGGTTTTTGAGAAGTTGAAGGCGAGGAATGCAGCGAGTGGGGGAGAGGAGATGTTGCGTTTGCGTTCTTACGAAAAGCTTCAGCATCTTGTTTCGATTGGGATGGTGAAGAGGGTGGGTAAGAAGTTCAAAGGCGTACCGAAACTTTTGGCGACCTTGGAGACGACGCCTCCGCCACCACCGGCGCCGCAGTTGACCGCTTAAGCCATCTACGGCTTTCGGGATCCCTTTCAGGTCTCTCAGTGAGCAAGCCCCGGGTCATCCTGGGGCTTTTTTGTTGAAGTGGTTAAGTGGTTTGTTGCTGCGGTTGCTCGGGATTGAGGACGGTGGGTGTGCAGCGGTTTTCAGAGTTTGAAGCCTAGCTCTTTGAGCAGTGCTTTAAGGCGCGTTGGGTCATCCAGTTGGACCTCGATCTCTCTGTCAGAGAGCGTTCCACCGCAGCCGAGTTTGCGTTTCAGGTTGGATGCGAGGTCGGCGAGTTGAGGTTCGGTGTGATGTGGTTCGAACCCGTGGAGCACATGGACGACCTTACCACCACGATGAGCGGTGGCTCGCCGGATCAGGATTTTTCCTGGCGGAGTGACACGTTGGCTGGAGGGAGTTTGGGGGAGTTCGGGGCCGGGGGGAAGCTGGGCAGCGTCGAGGTCGAGGGCGGCAAACGGGTTGAGGAGACCGGTCTGCGGGCCGGAGAGGGGGATGCGTTTGTTCGAGGGCCGTGACATGGGGCTCACATCAGGTTTGCGGCTACTTCGGCCATGGGGCTCCGTTCTCCCTTGAAGAGGTTGATGTGGGCCATGAAGTCTTGCCCTTGCAAGCGGTTGCGAGTGTAGACGAGCCCATTTGTGTGGGCATCGACATAGGGGTTGTCGATTTGCGCGAGGTCTCCGATGAGGATCATCTTGCTCCCTCGGCCCATGCGGGTGACGAGAGTTTTCGCTTCATGAGGGGTGAGTTGTTGCGCCTCGTCGACGATGAAGATCGAGCGGGGGATGGATCGACCGCGGATATGGGCGATGGCTTCGACCTCAAGCAGACCGGCTTGGATCAGAGGCTCGTAGGCGCGTCCCGGTTTGGTTCCGTTGCGTGAGGTTGCGGGGCCGGACCTTTCGGTATCGTTTGGGGCGGTTTTTCTGGTGCTTTGACGCTTGTTCTCGAACTGCTCGGGCTTTCGAGGTTTGGCGAGGAGGTACTCAAGCGCGTCGTACGACGGCTGGAGCCACGGTTGCATCTTCTCTTCCACTCTACCGGGTAGGAACCCGATGTCTTTGCCGGTGGGCATGATGACACGTGTGATGAGGAGTTTTTCGTAGTCACCCGATTGGACCTGTTCGAGGGCTGCTCCGACCGCGAGCAAGGTCTTGCCTGTACCGGCTTTGCCGTAGACGGTGACGAGGGTGATGTTCGGGTCGTACATGGCATCGAGGAAGAACCGTTGACCGAGATTCAGCGCTTGCAGGGTCCTGCCGCCCCGGATGGCAATGTGATCGCGGGTGAGTGGCACAAAGGCACCGTCCTTTTTGTGACGAGCAGGGACGCCGTGGCCGGGAGAGTCGCTGTTCTTGATCAGAACGTACTGATTGGCGAGGAAGCGTTTCTCTTCTCCGGCCACCTGGATCAGGCCCTCACTCGAGAAGGCTTGTACGCGACTTCCGGGAAGCTCGAGCGTCTCGTATTCCTCGTCGCTGCTCCGCCGCTGGGTCCGCCGGATGTCGTTGTCATCCTCGACCCGATCTGTTCGGTAGTCTTGCGCATCCAATCCGAGGGCGCGTGCTTTGAGTTGGAGGTTAAGGTCTTTTGTGACGAGGAACGTGGGTTCGCTGCGGGTGTCGGCGAGGTGAACGGCGGAGGCGAGGATCCGGTTGTCGGTTCGGCTGAGGTCGGGGAAGAGGGAGGCGGCAGCGGCAAATCGGTCGCTGCGTGAGTTCAGGGTCCAAGAGGTGCCATCGAAGGTGACGGCGGGATTGATACAGACGTGCAAGCGTCCGCCGGAGTCGAGAGGCACACCTGCTCTCATGGATTCCGCATTGGGAAAGCGGTCACTGAGCTTGCGGTGGACGTCGCGGGCATTGGCTCCTCGGGTTGTGTTCTCAGATTTGAATCGGTCGAGTTCCTCGAGGACTTCGATGGGAATCCAGACGTTATTGTCTTGGAAGTGCAACATCGAGAGCGGGTCATGGATGAGGACATTGGTATCGAGCACGAAATTTTTGATGGAGGAGGGAGCTGACATGGATGCTTTGAATTTGGTCTCGCGGATTTTGGAACGCACGACAGAAACTTGCGGCTTTTTGTGTTCGGTGTAGGAGGAGGAGATGAAGTTGGTCTCATGGAATGTCAACGGGTTGCGGTCAGTGTTGAAGAAGGGTGCGTTGGAGCCGGTTTGGGCTTTGGGGCCTGACCTTTTCTGTGTGCAGGAGACGAAGTGTCAGGAATCGGATCTGAATGGATGGGTGCCTGAGGGATACCATTCGGTTTATGCCTCTGCGGAGAAGAAGGGGTATTCCGGAACGGCGATTTTTTCGAAACGCCCCTTGAAGTTGGTGGGGCGGGGGATGGGAGTTGCGCACCACGATCGGGAAGGCCGCATTTTGACGGTTGATGCGGGCGCATTTTTTTTGGTGAACGTGTATGTGCCTAACTCACAGAGGGAGCTGACGCGCTTGGATTATCGGCAGGAGTGGGACCGGGATTTCGCTTCATTCCTAGGGAAGTTGAATCGCGAAAAGCCGGTGGTGGTTTGTGGCGACTTCAATGTGGCGCACACAGAGATTGATCTAGCGCGCCCGAAGGAGAACACCCGAACTCATGGATTCACGATGGAGGAGCGGTCGGGATTTGAGGGGTTTGTGAGGGGCGGTTTTTTGGACACGTTTCGTGAGTTTGAGAAGGGAGGCGGGCATTACACTTGGTGGAGTGTGATGGGGGGCGCGAGGGCACGGAACATTGGTTGGCGCATTGATTATTTCCTCGCGCACGAGCGGTTGCGCAGTGCGCTGAAGGGAGCATCCATCCATCCGGGAATCATCGGGTCAGACCATTGTCCGGTTTCGTTGGAGATCGATTGTTAGCGGATTCGGGGGCGGCGAGGCTGCAACACGAACGGCTTCCTGTGAGTGCGTGCTGTCAGACTGCTGAGGATGACTAGGTCGAGGTCAGAAAGTCTCTGGAAGAAATGTCGGAAGACTGATCCCTTCGGAGGGTATGGGCTTACCTCGTACTTGGAGGGCGTGAAGTTCAATATTCCGGCCTCCGAGAGTGTAAAGGCGTTGGAGCAGGGTACGGGCTGTGGCTGGGATGAGAAGAACGACGGTCTTTCCGCGCAACTGGTCCAAGGCACGGGAGAGGAGCGCGTCCAGCACGGTTTCGTCGCTTGCGAATGCGGGGCCGACCATGGACCAGTCTGGATGGCGGGTGAAGGTGAGCGCTCCATCGATGGTCCCTTGACTGTTCTGGAATACCAGAACTTCCCATGGGAGAGTTGTTTGAGAAAGGAATGCTTGATGATCACGCAAGCGTGAGATGCCGCACATCTGGAGTTCTGCACGTGCGATTTCTTCGGCATCGGGCGGGGTTCCTTTTCGGATGGATCCGACAGTTGCAGGGAGGTCGGAGAGGCCTTCGTCGGGGATATGGATCTGGATGTCTTGGTAGATGGCGACGGGTTGGAAGCCGTGTCGCGAATAGAGGGAGAACGAGTCAAGGTTCAGAAGGCTTGAGACGAGGCGAAGCGGAAGGGCGAGCGAATCAGCGAGTTCACAGGCTTTCGCGAGAAGTCGTTTTGCTATGCCGGATCCGGCGTGTTCGGGGTCCGTTGCGATGATCCCTGCGGAGATGTGCGTCTCACGCGGGTGGATGAATGCGACTCCGACGAGCTGGTTTTTCGACCAAGCACCGAGGCAATGTTCGGGGTCAAGGTTCCGGTACAGGGCAGGGAAGTGGAGGAAGGGGAGGTGAGATGTCCCGAATCTCTCGCCTTGGCGCAGGTTCCGTTCGTACCAGTGCACCAGAGAGCGATGGAGCAGTGCCGCAACTGCATGGTCTTGGCTTGGGGTGAGTTGGGAGATCTCGAGCGGGGTGGTTTTTGGAACGGAAGCGCTGATGCTCATGGTTGATGGGTGGTTTCAACCTTGAATGCTGGCAGTTCACCTTCGTGTTTGGTCTTGATGAACACGGGTGTTGTGGGGATGGCGCCTTGGAGCAACTCGTTGGTGAGGGTTCCGACGACGATTTCGCCTCCACTTGCGCCATCACAGTAGCGGCTTGCCTTGTTCACGGTGTCGCCGATGACGGTGTATTCGAGACAGTCCTCTGCGCCGATGAAACCGTGGAGGACCTCGCCGGTGTAGACGCCGACCCCGAGGTCGCAGGTCGGAAGGTGGTTGAGTTTTCGGCGCTGATTCACCTCGCTCATCCGTGCTTGCATCCCGATTGCAGCGGTGACCGCATGCTGTGCGTGGTCGGCATCGGGTTCTGGACTGCCGAATACGGCTAAGATGGCGTCGCCGATGAACTTATCGATGGTTCCGTCGTTCCGGAAGATCTCTGCTCCGAGTACTTGAAAATAATCGTTGAGCATTTCGACGACCACGCGGGAATCAAGGTTCGCGCTGGTCTTGGTGAAGCCGCGGAGGTCTGAGAGCAGGATCGTCACGTCGGACTTTTCACCGCCTGGCTGGAGTTTCCCTTCACGCGATTTTTGGAGGAGGCGGTCCCGGATTTTCGGGGAGAAGTTGGCGAGGAGGTGTTGGAGCGTCTTGTTATTCTGCTGGATCTCCTCTTGGAGCATTTGATTGGCAACGGATGCGGCGGCGTAGTGGGCCACGGAGAGAAGGAATTGGAGGTCATCGCCGCTGAAGGCGCCGCGTCGGTTGGGGTTATCGACAAAGATCACACCGATGGCCTCCTCGTTCCAGACGAGGGGTGCGTACATGCCTGTGCGGATGCCGATTGCGGCCATGCTTGCAGTGAGGTCTTTTTGTTCGGAACCGGAGTCTTCCCAGATGAATCCGGACTGTTCGAGAGCAGCGCGTCGGATGAGGGTTCGGCTGATGGGCGGGCTATCGGCGGGAATGCTGGCGCGGATGGTGAGCTTTCCCGATTCCTTTTCCCTGACGAGCAGGGCTCCACGCACTGCGCCTGGTATCAGGTCGAGAACTCTGCGAAGGATGAGGTTGAAAAGTGTTTCGAGGTTGCGTTCAGCGGCGAACTGGAGAGGCAGTTGATAGAGCATCTCGAGACGTTCCCGCATGCGTGCGTCGACCCCTTTGAAATCGGGTGCACCTTTCGCGGCGGCGCTGAGTGTCAGGCCGATCTCGTAGGGGGAATCGCCACCGCCGAGGGTGGTGGATGTCTGGGTGAGGAACGGGTGTTTTGCGCTGAAAATCTTGATGGGGTAATGCCCGAGGTTGAGTAGCACGGGGAGGGCTCGGGTGACCTGTCCGGAGACGGGTTCTCCATCAACCAAAGTTCCTGATGAGCTGCCAAGATCCTCAACGGTAACGGCCTCTTCGGAGACGTGGATCATGGCGTGTCGCCGCGAGACGCCTTGTGAGGCGATGACCACGTCACAGGTGAGTTCGCGACCGATGACGTAGGAGCCTTGGGGAACTTGGCTCAACGCTTCGCGGCCGTCGTCGTTTCTGACCAGGAGGTTGATGAAGGACATTGCTGAGGGAACCTAGGGGAAAGACCGTCCATTTCAACCTGTTGCTCTGGGTGAAATGCGGAGGTGTGTGCAGGTTGAAGATTACAGGGTGAGGCCGTTGAGCAGGAGGTTCACCGCTTTTCGATGGGGGGCTGCGAGAGGGAGTCTTTCGAGTTGTGCGACGGGGATGCGTTGAAGTTCGGGATTTTCCGTGCGCTCCGGTGTTCTCGGTATTTCGGTGGGGTGGATATGGAGAGAGATCTGGTACCGGGTGACGGCGAAGCGATGGACGAGGATGGGGGTGGAGGCAGCGTTGGGAGGGGTGGTTTCGGGCAGGGTCCAAAGACCCTTCCAGCGCGGGCCGTTGCGCAGTTGAAGGAGGAGGCCTGCGGGAGATAAGTCCCAGATTGCGTGTTCGTTGAGGCGGGTGGGTGCAGCTTTAGGACGCTTGACGGGAAGTTGCTCTGCTTGGTCTTTGCTAAGGCAGACGGTTGCGACTGGGCATCGGTGACAGGCGGGTTTTGTCGGGCTGCACAAGAGCGCTCCGAGTTCCATGATGGCAGCGTTCACTCGTTGGTAGTGAGGATCAGCCTGTTTGAGGAGGGTACGGGCATGGTGGTTGAGTTTTGCCTTGGCCTCCGCGGAGGAGATTTCCTCTTGGATATTGAAGATGCGCGCGAGCACCCGTTGGACGTTCGCGTCAACGGCCGGTTCTGGGATGTTGAATGCGAAGCTTGCGATGGCGCCCGCCGTGTAGGGGCCAACGCCGGGCAATGCCCGTATGGCGTTTGGATCCGGGGGGAGGGCTCCGCCGAATTGTTGCACCACGGACTGTGCGGCGCGGTGCAAGTTCCTTGCTCGCGAGTAGTAACCTAGGCCTTCCCACCGTTTGAGAACCTCCTGCTCGGATGCGGCAGCGAGGGATTGGAAGTCAGGAAAGGCCGCCATCCATCGTTGGAAATAGGGGATGACGGTGGCGACCTGAGTCTGTTGCAGCATGAACTCGGACACGAGAATCATGTAAGGGTTGGAGGTGTTTCTCCAAGGGAGCGTCCGCGCACTGAGATCGAACCACTCGAGAAGCGGTTTGGCGATCTCTGGAGATTGGGGATTGGGGTCAGGATGATTTTTGGTTCCCATGCCTCGCTTTCGTTGGGTGCGTTCGATTTGATTAGCGGTAGCGTTTTATGGCAGCACGAAAGAAAAAGGGAGTGGGAGAGGGGGCAGACGAGTTGGATCTTTTCCGGGCGACGGTGAACGTCACGGATCGTTCGGTTGGGCCCTTGGGAAATCGCTCGGTGAGTGGGACGGTTCGCGATCCGTCTGAGAAAGCATCGCAGGTTGCGCTGTTCACTCGCGATTTGACGGTGGGGGAAGTGGTTCGGCTGCGGGAGGTGCTTTTGGGGCGGGGATGGGCTTTGGAGCAGCGGCCGTACATGGAGTTTTTTGTGAAGCGCCCAGACCTGAGTGTTTCTGTTTACACCAAGGGGCCCAAGATGGTGGTCCAGGGAAAGGGGACCACGGATTTCCTGGAGTTTATCTTGGAGCCGGAGGTGACGGGAATCTTGGCGATGGCGGGTGCTGAGGGTTCAGATGAAGAGGTCGTTGCGGGGGACGAAGGGGATGAGGTGGGGCATATCGGGGTGGATGAAAGTGGGAAGGGTGACTTTTTTGGTCCGCTGGTCGTTGCGGCCGTTTTTGTCGATGCGGGTATTGCCCTTCATTTCAGGGAGATAGGGGTGATGGACAGCAAGCGGATCGGTTCGGATGATAGGATCCGAGTTTTGGCGGAGAGGATCCGATCCACTCGAGGGGTGGCGTTCGAAACGGTGGTGATTGCGCCGCCGCGTTACAACGAGCTGTACACTGGCTTCAAGAATCTGAACCGGATGTTGGCGTGGGGGCATGCTCGGGTGATTGAAGATGTGCTTGAGCGACGTCCGGATTGTCCGCGGGCTTTGAGTGATCAGTTCGCGCACCCTTCATTGATCAACCGGGCGTTGATGACCCGAGGGAAAAAAATCACGATGGAACAGAGGACGAAGGCGGAAAGTGATGTTGCGGTGGCGGCGGCTTCGATTTTGGCGCGCGATAAGTTTGTTGAATGGATTTCCAATGCATCGGTACGGATGGGTCTTGACTTGCCGAAGGGAGCCTCTGCGGCGGTCAAGGCGGCGGGTATTGCATTGGTAAATCGCTTTGGACCAGCTGTTTTACTTGAGACAGCGAAGGTGCATTTCAAGACGGCATCCGAGATCGCTCCAGATTTTTTTGTGAAACCACCCTTGCAGAGTGACGCATCCTCGCATTAGAACTTCTTATCGTATGGGGACACTTACCAAAAGGGACCTTGTGGTCCAAATCAGCAGCGAAACAGGAAATGCACAATCCGTGGTGTTCGACGTGGTCCAGGCCACATTGGACAAGATCACCGACGCTCTCGCAGAAGGAGAGAACGTGGAGCTTCGTAATTTCGGAGTTCTCGAGGTCCGCGTGACCAAGCCTCGGATTGGCCGTAACCCGAACGAACCGGGCAGCAAGTTCAACATTCCGGCGAGAGCCACCGTGAAGTTCAAGGCTGGCAAAATCATGCGCGAGAAGGTGTTGAAGTTGACGCCAAAACTCGTGAAGGCTGTCAAACCTGCTGCTAAGCCTGCAGCGAAGGCGAAGAAGAAGTAGTCATTCGTTTGTAACCGCAGGCCCCCAGCGTATTGTCTGGGGGCCTTTTTTTTTGAGCGGAGAGAACGTGGGATTGAGGCTTGCATCCGGCCTCAACTGGGTCAAAACGGCAGGGACGCTCGGCTGTGACTGGCGTGTGCCAGTGACGGGATTACTCCGAGTATCAACCTCAGAACTGTACAATCAAATGAAGAGACTGCTCACCACCCTTGCAGGAATAGCAATCACGACCATAGCGGCGTTTGCTGGAAGTTATCCGGACATCAGCATCGCTGAGCTGAAGAAAGCGATCGATGAGAAGAAAGTTGTCGTGATCGACGTGAACGGTTCCGACTCGTTCAAGTCGGGGCACATCCCTTCGGCGGTGAATTTTTCTGACGTGAAGGGCGACCTGACGAAAGTGTTGCCGAAGGAGAAGGATGCGTTGGTGGTTGCCTACTGCGGTGGTCCCTCTTGCAACGCCTATCAGCGCGCTGCGGATGCGGCTTCCAAGCTCGGGTACACGAACATCAAGCACCTCTCCGCTGGGATCAGCGGTTGGTTGAAGGCGAGCGAAAAGGTTGAGAAATAAGACGCTTTCGCGCATCAAAGCCGAGTTGGGGAGCGTCTGAAAGGCGCTCCCTTTTTTTGTGATAGTTCCCGTGCTCAGAGTTGTTCTCGTGTGGCTTGCTGCGGTGGTCATTTTGAGGCCATTGGAGGCGAAGGATTTTCCGCTGAAACGTTTTGGCGATACGCCCCATGATTATTGGGGGAGAACGCCTGGGGATGCATTCGCTCGTCGATCCGCGGATGTCGACTCTTCGCTTGATCAGTTTTTCAAACAACCAGGACCGGCGTCTCTTGTGGGGATTTTGCGAGCATTGGAGTTACCCGTTTCGTCCCAGATCCTGGTTTACTCTGCGACGAGTTTGCAAAGTGGATTGATCCGGCCGGACAATCCACGGGCGATCTATTTCAACGAAGAGGTCTATTTGGGTTACGTGCCTGGGGGCAAGCTGGAGGTGGCTGCGATCGATCGGGAGATGGGACCGGTTTTCTATCTGGTGGAGCCTAATCGTGAGGGGGTTAGCGTTGCTCGATCCAATCGGTGCATGAACTGTCATGGTGGGCGTGCTTCGGAGATGGTTCCTGGGTTGGTTGCGGAGTCGGTGATCCCGACGACGACGGGGGCGAGTCTGGATGGGTTCCGGCGTGAGCTCACGGGGCACACGATTCCCGTGAAGGATCGATTGGGGGGATGGTATGTGACGGGACCGCACGCGCAGGCATCTCATCATGGAAACCTGCTTGGACAGGCATCGGGCGGGGGGTATTCGACGACCCGATTGGTGCCGGGGAAGAGTTTCTCTTGGGGAAACTATCCGACGGGCACCTCAGATTTTTTTGCTCACTTGGTGCATGAACACCAACTGGGGTTCCACAATTTGGTGACGCTGGCGCTGTACCATGCGCGAGAGGACCGTCCGGATCACGATGCGGTGATGGACCGTTTGGCTCGGCGTCTTCTTGATTATGTGCTGTTCCACGGAGAGGCAGCGCTACCCCAGTCGGGCCTATTTCCGGACCCGATCTTCTTGAGGGATTTCATGAGGAGAGCGGTTCGATCGAAGGATGGGCGGAGTTTGCGGGACGTGGATCTGCAGACGCGGATGTTCAAGTACCGTTGCAGTTACATGGTTCACACCGAGGGGTTTCGGAGTTTGCCTCGGAGCTTTTTGGACCGTTTCAACGCGATGTTGGTGAACGCCCTTTCGGAGGGTGGATCGCGCGATTTCGATCACATCCCAAGCGAGGAGAAGCGGGCGATTCTGTCGATCCTCCGGCAGACGGGCGTTTTGCCAGAGAACCCGTAGGTAGGGTCGGTGCGACGGAGGGATCGAGAGGGGATGGGTGTTTTGTGTTTTGGATCCTCACTGAGCGGTCCAACCACCATCGATGGTGAGGCAGGTTCCGGTCATGAAACTGTTGGCAGGCGAGGCGAGGAAAAGGATTGCTGCGCTCAGTTCGGGGATCTGCCCCCACCGACCGAGCGGGATTCGCGAGCGGAACTGTTCGTATTTCACTGGATCGTCGAGCAGGGCGCGGTTCATCTCTGTCGCGAACGGGCCGGGGCAGAGGGCATTGACGGTCACACCGGTTCCTGCGGTTTCAAGAGCCTGTGTGCGAGTTAGTTGGATGACCCCGCCTTTGCTTGCGGTGTAGGGGGGACGGTCGGCAAGTCCTACGATCCCGAGGATGGATGCGATATGGATGATCCGGCCGAATCCATTCGAGAGCATGGCGGGGAGAGCGGCTTTCGAGCAAACGAACGGACCGGTGAGGTTGGTCCGGATGATCTCTTCCCACCGTTCGACTGGCATCTGGGTGGTGGGGAGACGGAAGTTGAGGCCTGCGTTGCAGATGAGGATATCTGGCGGGGGTAGATGTTGGGCTGCGGCTTGGAGCAGCGCGTGCACTTCGGCTTCGTTGGCGACGTCCGCGCTGCCTCCGAACGCCTTGACCTTGAATTTTTCAGAGATCTCTTTTGCGGCCTCCTGCGCGTCGCTGGGATTTCTGCCGTTGATGAGGATATTCGCTCCGGCTTGAGCGAGCACTTCGGACATGTGTTTGCCGAGTCCCTTGGAGCCGCCGGTGATCCAAGCGGTTTTTCCGGCCAGCGAGAAGAGTTCGTTGAACATGGGATTAGGGGAAGAATGTTGGGGTGGGTTTGACCCGGTCGGAGCCTGTTGAAGATCTGGGTCTGCGTCCATAAGAATGCATTCTTTAGGCTTGGAGTACCTGTTTTTTGCAAATTTGAGAGACTCTTATCGCTATGAGAGTTTGGGCGGTATCGTGTTTTTTTTGCGAGAGTGAGAATCGGGCTTCTCATTTCTAAGAACATTCGTGCATTGTGGTCGTCTCGGTGTCCGAAGTTCCTTTCCCCCGGACAAACAGAACATATGGCGAGAATCTTGGTTATTGATGACGACCCTTCGATGGTGCAGGTGATTTCGGAGCTTTGTCGGGAGTCGGGTCATGAGACTTTGGCTTTCAATTCGGGCACGAGGGCGCTTGCGAATCTCGCGGATCAGACGGTGCATTTGGTGATCACGGACATGCGGATGGAGGGGTGCGGCGGGATGGATGTGTTGAAGGCCTGCAAGAAGGTGAAGCCGGATGTTCCGGTGATCATGGTCACTGGGGACAAGGGAGTGGAGCAAGGGGTGCAGGCATTGAAGGCTGGTGCGTTTGATTACGTGACGAAGCCTTTCAAGGTGGACGATTTGCGTGGATCGATTGGGCGAGCGCTCTCGAGAAAGCGGGGTGCGCAGATTGACGCGGTGGAGGAGGAGCCGGTTGCGAAGCGTGAGATTGCGCCGAAGCCGATGAACATCATTGGGAGTTCTCGAAGGATGCAGGAGGTTTTCGGGTTGATCGGGAAGGTTGCGAACCTTGATTCGACGATATTGATCCAAGGTGAGAGCGGTACTGGTAAAGAGTTGGTTGCAAGAGCGTTGCATTTCAACTCGAAGCGTGCGGATAAAGCCTTCGTGCCGATCAACTGCTCGGCATTACCGGAGAATCTTTTGGAGTCGGAGTTGTTCGGACACAAGAAGGGGGCATTCACCGGAGCGTTCCAGGACAAGATCGGCCTGTTCGAGGAAGCGGAGGGGGGGACGATCTTTCTGGATGAGATCAACTCGATGGCGCCCGCTTTGCAGACGAAGCTGTTGCGGGTTTTGCAAGAGCGGAGGGTTAGGAGGGTGGGTGATACCAAGAGCATTGAGATCAATGTGCGCGTGCTCACTGCAACGAATGAGCCGCTGTATCCGAAGACGCGAAATGGCACGTTCCGCGAGGATCTGTACTATCGGATTGCGGTTATCCCAATCGAGATGCCGGCTTTGCGAGAGCGCCCGGAGGACATCCCGGATCTTGTCGCCCATTTCTTAAGGAGGAACGCATCCAGCGCACGGTGTGCCGAATACACGATGGATAGTGGGGTGCTCGAGAGGTTGATGGAGTATTCGTGGCCGGGGAATGTTCGTGAGTTGGAGAACGCTGTGGAGCGGGCCTGTGCATTGTGCGACAACTGCCGCATCCAGACGGCGCACCTTCCTGCGACTGTGTTGAGTTTGAAGGGGCCGGACGGTGTGACGTGCCCTCCGTCAGCGAGTGCGTTCATCACGGGCAAGCCTCTCTCCTCGTTTTTGGAGCAGGTGGAAACTCGCTACATCAGCGAGACGATCGCCTCGTGCAACGGCTCGCGGGAGAAGGCGGCAAAGCTCTTGCAGATCTCGCTCGCGACGCTTTATCGCAAGCTAGAGGCCGGCAAGCGATTCATCTCGTCGGATAAACCGGTCTCTCCCGCCAGTGATCGTAAGCCTCAGATTCCGTCGAAGACCCCCGTGCTGGCGCCTAAGAAGGCATCGGCACCGTCCAAAGTGGTCGCACAACGGATGCCTGCACAAAAGGGGGCTGGCGCAAAGGTCATTTCAGCGAAGCCGTCGCCGCAAGTCGGTCGGGGTTCACGGTCGGCGGGTGCCCGCAACGGTGCCCGCAACGGTGCCCGTAATGGATCCCGTAACGGTGGCGCTGCGGTTGGGGGAGGGCGTAAGAAGGGTTCGCGTCGTTAGGAGGTGGGACATTGAGGGGCGTCGGTCATCGGCCGTCCCCTTGGTGCGAGTGGCTGCATCGTCGAGCTTAGGAGCGTTCTGGGAGTTTGTGTGCGGCTAGGCTTGCGCTTGGGATCGCCAGTGGGCTTGTTTGATGCTTCAGTCGTCGAGCATCAAGAGTCACCATGAGCGCATCATTCCTGAATCCTTCCAGTATCGAACTTTCCAAAGGGCGTAAGGCCAAGTATTTCTCGATTCCCGGCCTTGAAGCGGCGGGCTTGGGTAAGGTGTCCCGGTTGCCGGTGAGCATCCGGATCGTTTTGGAGTCCGTCTTGCGCAACTGCGATGGCAAGAAGGTTTCAGAGCAGGACGTTCGCACGTTGGCGGCATGGAACGCGAAGTCCCCCGCGCAGGTGGAGATCCCGTTTGTGGTGGCGCGGATCGTTCTGCAGGACTTTACGGGGGTGCCTCTGCTGGTCGATCTTGCAGCGATGCGTTCGGCTGTATCGAGGATGGGGCGTGATGCGGGGATCATCGAACCCCTTGTTCCGGTGGATCTTGTGGTGGATCACTCGGTCCAAGTGGACTATTTCGGGACGCCGACGGCGCTTGAGCAGAACCTCGATTTGGAGTTCAAACGCAATCGAGAGCGGTACCAGTTGTTGAAATGGGGCCAGCAGGCGTTCAAGACTTTCGGGGTGGTGCCTCCCGGGATCGGGATCGTGCATCAGGTGAACTTGGAGTACCTTGCGAAAGGGGTTTTGGAGCGGGATGGGGTGCTGTTCCCTGACACGTTGGTGGGGACGGATTCGCACACGACGATGATCAACGGTCTAGGAGTTGTTGGTTGGGGTGTTGGCGGGATCGAGGCAGAGGCTGGGATGTTGGGGCAACCGGTGTATTTTTTGACCCCTGAAGTGGTTGGGGTGAACTTGACGGGGGTGTTGAAGGAAGGGGTTACCGCGACGGATCTTGTCCTCCATGTGACCCAGATGCTTCGCAAGGCGAAGGTGGTTGGAAAGTTTGTGGAGTTCTTCGGTGAAGGGGCTCAGAGCTTGCCTGTCACGGACCGCGCGACCATTGCGAACATGGCGCCGGAGTATGGTGCCACGATGGGCTTCTTCCCTGTCGATGGTAAGACGGTTGATTATTTGCGTGATACGGGGCGTCCAGAGGATCTGTGTGCGGACTTCGAGGCTTACTATCGAGCGCAGGGTCTTTGGGGGATCCCGAAGAAGGGCGACATCGACTACTCGGTGGAGCTTGAGCTTGATCTTTCTACGGTTGTGCCGGGTGTTGCGGGTCCGAAGCGTCCTCAGGATCATATCCCGCTGACGGGTTTGAAGTCGGGGTTCACGAACCTTTTTGCAAAGCCGTTGGCGGAGGGAGGGTACGGGAAGGAAGGCGCGAATCTCTCGGAGCGGCAAAGCATTGAGTTGGCGGTCAGCTCCGATCCTGCGGCTGCGGCTTACGGGAGGCGGAAGGTGGAGGTCGGGCACGGGAGCGTGTTGATTGCCGCGATCACGAGTTGCACGAACACGAGTAACCCGAGCGTGATGTTGGCGGCGGGACTTTTGGCAAAGAAGGCGGTTGAAAGGGGGCTCGTGGCAAACCCAGCGGTGAAGACGTCGCTCGGGCCGGGATCGCGGGTTGTTGCGGACTACCTCAATCGCACCGGTCTTCAGCCCTATTTGGATAAGGTTGGATTCCAGGTGGTTGGATTTGGATGCACGACGTGTATCGGCAACAGCGGTCCTTTGCATCCGCAGATCGAGGAGGCGATCGTCAAAGGCGATTTGGTTGCGGCGAGTGTTCTGTCTGGAAACCGGAACTTTGAGGCGCGGGTTCATCAGAACATCAAGGCGAACTTCTTGATGTCACCTCCGTTGGTTGTGGCGTTCGCGCTTGCTGGCCGAGTGGACATTGACACGTCGCATGAGGCGATAGGTCACGATGGTTCGGGGAATCCGGTGTTCCTGCGGGACATTTGGCCGACGTTGGAGGAGGTGCGGGATGCGATGCGTTCGGCTCTTTCCCCGGAATCGTTCCGCAGCCTGTATGCGGATTTCGCTAGCCAGAACCCGAAGTGGAATGAAGTGCCTTCCAGCACGGGAGAGATTTACGGATGGGATACAGAAAGTACGTACATTCAAGAACCTCCGTTCTTCCAAGAGTTCAGCCTGCAATCTGGTACGATCCAAGGGATATCTGGGGCGCGTGCTCTGGGTATTTTCGGAGACTCTGTGACGACGGATCACATCTCGCCGGCTGGAGCCATCAAGAAGACATCGCCAGCGGGCAAGTTTTTGGCGGATCACGGGGTCGGCTTCGAGGATTTCAACAGTTATGGTTCCCGACGTGGAAATGATCGGATCATGACGCGTGGGACGTTCGCGAACGTGCGGATCAAAAACCTCATGGTACCTGGGGTGGAGGGGGGAGTGACGGTCTACCAACCGACGGGAGAGCAGATGGCGATTTATGATGCGGCGATGAGGCATCAGGCTGACGGCACTCCTTTGGTGATTTTCGCTGGTCAGGAGTATGGGACGGGTTCGTCGCGTGATTGGGCTGCTAAGGGAACGCGATTGCTTGGGGTGAAGGCGGTTGTTGCGCAGAGTTTCGAACGGATTCATCGCTCGAATCTTGTGGGAATGGGAGTTTTGCCGCTTCAGTTCCCTGAGGGTGTGAATGCTCAGAGCTTGGGACTGGTTGGAACGGAAGTGTTCTCCTTCGAGGGGTTGGACGACGCGATCAAGCCGATGTCGGATGTGGTTTTGCACATCACGCGTGCGTCGGGCGAGAAGGTTTCGGTGACCTTGCGGTCGCGGATTGATACGGCGATTGAGGTGGATTATTTCCGGCACGGCGGCATTTTGCCGTTCGTGTTGCGTCAATTGCTGGCGTGAACCAAAAGGTGAGGTCCTTTGGGGGGCGTCGCCTTGCGATGGACAAATGACGTTGTGACGGGTGTAGGGAGTTTGCGATGGAATATTCACTGAGCTTGGAGACGGCGCTTTTTTGCGTCGGTGCGCTGTTGGTTTTGAGCCATTTGCTGGCTCTCATCCGGGGTGACTCGGTGAAGCGGTTTGTTGACAAGTTCCCTCGCTCGCAGGGGTGGGGGGCCTTGCTGTTCACTGCATCGGTTGCATGGTTTTTGATCGCGGTCATCTACGGGGATTTGGGGGAGATGACAGAGTGGCGTCCGAAAATCGTGGTAGGGTCGGTTGCTGCATGGGTGATCATGTTGCGTTGGCAACCGGAGTTCTTGTCGATCCGCTCGTTGGGGATGCTGGCCTTGTTGGCGGCTAACCCGTTGTTGCAGGCTGCTTTTTTGCGCCCCGAGGTCTCACGTTTAGCGTTGGTGGGATTGGTTTACGTGTGGATCACATTGGGGTTGTTCGCGATTGGTATGCCGTACAAGTTCAGACGCTGGGCCACGTTGCTGATCTCACACAATGGGCTTTGGCGTTTAGCGAGTGTGTCTGGGGTAGCGTATGGGGCGGTGTTGTTGGCGATTGGATTTTCGCTTGCTGGCAAATAGGGCACGTCGGCTGGTGGGCTGAGCGATTCTACGACGTGGAGCGCGGAGGCTCAGGAGAGGGAGTTGCCTCGATCAAGAGTTCGGTAGGCGACGGCTTCTTGAACGTGTTCGGGCAAGATTGCGGGTGATTCGGAGAGGTCGGCGATTGTTCGTGAGACGCGAAGGATGCGGTCGTACGCGCGAGCGCTCAGTTTGAGGGCGATCATCGCTTCCTGGAGAAGGGAGGATGCGGATTCATCGAGCTGGCAATGTTGGCGGATCAGGCGGGAGGTCATGCGGGCGTTGCTCCGGCAGTTGCCATGGAAGCGATGGCTTTGGACTCTTCGGCATCCGGCGATTCGTGATCGGACGGCGTCGCTGGACTCTCCATCTGCTCCTGCGGACATCTCGCGGAAGGTGACTGCTGGAACCTCGATTTGGATATCGATGCGATCGAGCAGGGGGCCTGAGATGCGTTGACGGTACCGGAGGATTTGGGCGGTGCTGCAGCTGCAGGTGCGATTTGGGTCACCGAAATAGCCGCAGGGGCAGGGGTTCAGAGCTGCAACAAGCATGAAGTCGGCGGGGAACGTCAGGGAGCCTGCGGCGCGTGTGATGGTGACGGTACCGTCTTCGAGGGGTTGGCGTAACACTTCGAGGGTGGCGCGTTTGAACTCGGGCAACTCATCGAGGAACAAGACCCCGTTGTGGGCGAGGCTGACTTCCCCTGGGGAGGGAATGGCAGAGCCACCGAGAAGGCCTGCGTCTGAGATGGTGTGGTGAGGTGCACGAAACGGGCGTTGCGAAACCACTGAAGCAGATTTTCCGAGAAGGAGGCCGCAGGTGCTGTGGATACGGGTGGTCTCGATCGCCTCATCGAGAGACATCGGAGGGATGAGTCCGGGGATGCGTTTTGCGAGCATGGATTTTCCGCATCCGGGCGACCCCATCAGGAGGAGGTTGTGTCCGCCGCTGACAGCAACCTCCATTGCGCGCCGTGCGAGATGTTGTCCACGGATATCCGAAAGATCTGGGGTTTGCCCTGACGCGGCATCGGCGAGGATTTCTGTGGGTCGAGATGGGTAGGGGGGGATTGCGTGTTCGCCGAGGAGGAAGTCGACGGTTTCGCGAAGACTTGTCACTGGGTAGATGTCGAGTCCTTGGACGAGACTGGCCTCGCGGGCGTTCTCTTTTGGGATGATGAGAGCGCGTTGTCCGCGGTGTTTGGCTTCGAGGGCGATGGGGAGTGCGCCTCGTACGGGGCGGACGGTTCCGTCGAGGGCGAGTTCTCCGGCGATGCAGTAGTCAGGGAGGTCATCGGGCACGGAGCGTGAGGCTAGGAGGGTCATCCCCACGGCGATGGGCAGATCGAAAGCAGGGCCCTCTTTTCGGACGTCGGCGGGCGCGAGATTCACGGTGATGCGTCCGACAGGCCAGCGAAGGAGAGAGTTGGAGATGGCAGTGGTGACGCGATCCCTGCTTTCGCGGATGGCGGTGTCAGGGAGGCCTACAACGACGATGGCAGAGGTCCCTTTGTGAGCATGGACCTCGACGTCGATGCCGAAGCCATCGACTCCCAGAACGGCGGCAGAGCGAACGGACACAACCATGCTCCCTTATCGAGAAGCGGAAGAGGGCGGACGGAAAAATCAACGAGCATCGTTGCAGCGTTTCGGACGTTTCCTAAGATTGAGGGAGATACACGTGATGGATAAGGGATCTGACGATGGGATGAGAGCGGCGATGGAAACCTTGGTGTTGGCCATTGCGGAGGATGCGGCTCTCTCGGAGTGGTTCCATCGGTTGGGGCGCCTGCCGAGCAACCTGCGTTCGAATGCGGTTTTACAGATCGTTTCGGCCATGACGGAGGCTGATGAGGATGCGGATCTGATCTCCGCGCTTCAGTGCTTGGAGGATCCCTCGTTTCATCACCTTGTTTCGCAAGCCATCGCAGAGCTTTTGTGAAACAAAAAAGCGGTCTCCCGAGGAGGGAGACCGCTGGTGCGAGACGACTTAGCGGATGCTCTGATCGGCTCAGCGGAGGAAGGCCTCGTGCAGACCTCCATCCACGGTGATGACCTGCCCCGTGGTTTTGCTCAACCGGTTGGAGATAAGGAGGAAGTACGCCTCTGCTTGATCTGCCGGTGTGATCGGCGATTTGGTCAGCGTTCTGTCCGCGTAGAACTGTGCGAGTTTGTTCACGAGCGAGTCCGTCTCCTCGTCGTCCGTGTAAGGGATCGCATATTTTGCGAGGGATCCGATGACTCGGTCCCGAGGGAACATAGCGCTGCCTTTGACCACGGTGGCTGGAGCAACTCCGTTCACGCGAACCGTTGGAGCCAGTTCGATGGCCAGTTCGCGGACCAAGTGGTTTGCTGCGGCCTTTGAGGTATCGTAGGCCACGCTGCCTTTCTTGGCGACCACCGCATTTGCGGAGGTGGTGAGGACGAGGGCTCCTTTGAGGCCTTGATCCTTCCAGGTTTTGGCGGCCTCATCACCGACGTAATAACTGCCGGATACGTTGATCTTGAAGGTGAGGTCCCACTTGTCGTCAGGAATGTGTCCGGACGTATCACTTGGGACGAAGATGCCTGCAGTGACGCAGATGTGATCGAAGCCACCGTAGGCGAGCGCCACTTGATCGAGCATGGTTCGTACGCTGGCGCGGTCGGTGATGTTCGCGGAGAGACCGATGGCTGGGCCGCAGCCACTGATTCCCGAGCCAGCGACCCCGATCCCGATTCCGTAGCGGTCGGTGATCTCTTTAGCGGTGGCTTCAGCAGCCGCTGCGTTGAGGTCGACTGCGACGATGTGTGCTCCTTCTTTCACGATGCGGTGAGCGGTCTCTTTGCCGATCCCGGATCCGGCTCCGATCACCACCACGATCTGGCGCGCGAGCTCTTTCTCGGCTGGCATGCGCTTGAGTTTTGCCTCTTCGAGCAACCAGTACTCGATGTCGAACGCTTCTTGTTGAGGAAGAGCGATATATTCATCGATGGCTTCCGCTCCGCGCATGACTTCCACTGCGCAGTTGTAAAACTCCGCCGTGACGCGTGATTCGCTCTTGTCCTTGCCCCAAGCGATCATCCCAAGTCCGGGGATCAGGATGACGGTGGGATTTGGGTCCCGCATGGCGGGGCTGTTGGCGTGTTTGCAGCGCTTGTAGTAGTCGGCGTAATCGGCCCGGTATTTCTCGAGACCCGTCGCGAGAAGTTGGCGCAAGGACTTGACGTCGCCTGAGGCCGGATCCCACGCCACGTAGAGGGGCTTGATCTTGGTGCGCAGGAAGTGATCTGGGCAACTTGTCCCGAGTTCTGCGAGGCGTGGGGCGTCGTGAGAGTTCACGAAACGGAGGATCGCCTCATCGTCTTGGATGGTCCCGATGAACCGCTTCTGTTGGCTGACCTGACCGCGAAGCCATGGGAGAATGCTGGCGAGGATGGAGTGGCGTTGGGGCTCTGGCAGGGTTTGGTAGCGCGCGCCTCCGAACGCTTTGGCGTGTCCGCCTTTTGCTTCGTACTTCGTCTCGATGTAGGCCGCCGCTTTTTCGATGAACTGCAACGTGTTGACGTAACAGACCTTATCGTCGTCGTCCCAGGAGATGAAGCCGTGTTGGCCCATCATGATGGCTTTGACCGCAGGGTTTTTCCGTGAGATCTCCTGCATGGCGAGGCCAAGCTCGAATCCGGGGCGCATCCAAGGCACATAGTCCATGTCCTTGCCGAAGATCTCTTTGGTCAGATCCTGACAACGACGACTCGCGGCGATGGAGATGATCGCGTTGGGGTGCATGTGATCCACGTGCTTTCCTGGGAGAAAGCTGTGGAGAGGGGTGTCGATCGACGAGGCACGCGGGTTGAGATTGAAGGTCGCATGTGTGTACATGCCGACCATGTCGTCTTCTGCTTGCGATTTGAGGCCTTTGTCGGTTCGCGCGGCGTAGGCGGTTTGTAGGGCGATCAGTTTGTCCTGATAAAGAGAGGAGAAGTTCTCCCGTGTGCTGGTGCGGAGGTCTCCTCCGGAGCCTTTCACCCAGAGAACTTCGGTGGTCGCACCGGTAAGTGGATCTTTTTCAACGATCTTGGAAGACGTGTTGCCGCCTCCTGTGTTCGTGATGCGTTGGTCGCTACCAAGGAGGTTGGAGCGGTAGATGAGGCGGGCGACGGGGTCGAGAGATGCGGCTTTGGCATCGTCCCAACCATAGTTCACGTGACGGAATGTGCTCATAGACTGATTTTGACTGCGATTGGTTTAGTTTTTCGTGGAAAAGTTGCAATCCGAGGCTGCATCAAACTGCGGACCGGAAGAGAGCGATCCATCGTCCGAATGCATCGTCCCAACGAGCTTTTGCTGTTGGATCGGGCTCAAATCTCTGCAGTTCATCTCGGCAAGAGGCTCGGACTGCAGAGCGAATTTCTGAGAGGTGGCTGAAGACGCCGTCGGTCCGCATCTGGATGGCTGCGTTGCCGATGGCAGTTGCCTCCGACGGTCCGGCGATGACGGGTAGACCGGTTGCGTCTGAGGTGAACCGGTTGAGCAGAAGGTTTTTTGAGCCGCCACCAACGATGTGAACGACCTGGAGAGGGATCCCCGTGAGAGAGGCGAGGGTTGCCAAGACCTCCCGATACCGCAGTGCGAGGCTTTCCAGAATGCAACGGGCCCATGCGCCAGCCGTTGAAGGGGTAGGCTGTCCGGTTCGGTTGCATACCTCGCTGATGGACTCGATCAAATCGGTGGGTCGGAGGAACGCATCGGCATCTGGATCGATGAGCGTCACGAGTTGGGTCGCGTCGTTTGCTAGCTCGACCAACTGAGGGATGGAGTGCTCCGTGCCCCTTGCCGCGAGGGCGGCTTGGAGTTGCTGCATCAGCCACAAGCCCATGACGTTCTTGAGCAGGCGGAATGTGTGATCCACGCCTCCTTCGTTGGTGAAGTTATGTTCGAGCACCTCGTTTTTCAACAGGGGTGCTGAAAGCTCCACGCCCACGAGAGACCATGTGCCGGAGCTGAGGTAAGCCCATGTTGCGGAGCCGGTCCGTTCGGTCGGAACGGCAACCACCGCAGAGGCGGTGTCGTGGGTCGCGGGTGCGACCACGGAGATTGAGGGGAGTCCGGTGGCTCGGATCACGGACGGGGTGATCGCTCCGAGGTTTGTTCCGGGTTCGGTGAGAGGGAGCAGGAAGTGGTGGGGAATGGCAAGCTGATCGAGGAGATCCTTGGCCCAATCGCGACGGATCGGATCCAAGAACTGGGTGGTGGTCGCGTTGGTGAACTCGCAGGAGAGCGTGCCTGAGAGACACCAGTGGAACCAATCCGGGATCATCAGCAGATGCTTCGCTGTCTCAAGCAGTTCTGGGCTTTGGCGGGATTGTGCGTAGAGATGGAAGAGCGAGTTGATCTCCATGAACTGAAGACCTGTGCGCCGGAAAATCTCCTGACGCGGGACGATGTCGGTGATTGTGGTGACGAGGCCTGCGGTCCGAGGGTCTCTGTACGCACGGGGAAGTCCGAGCATCTCGCCGGATGGTGACAGGAGCGCGTAGTCGAGAGCCCAGGTATCGACTCCGACAGAGCGCAGGTCCCCTGGACGATGCTCCACGGCGCGTTGAAGCCCGATCAGTGCTTCGTTCCAGAGGTGGATGAGATCCCAGTGCAGTCCGTTGCCTAGCGGAATCATCCGGTTGGGAAACCGATGCAGCTCATTGAGGCGGATTGATTTGCCATCCCAGTCGGAGCGGATGACGCGCCCGCTGCCTGCTCCCAAATCGATGCTGAGGAAAGAGCGTGTTGGGGTTGTTGTCATGGTTGAGGGGACGCAAAGGCTTCGTCGACACGGATCTGATGGTCGCCGGGTGAGAGGATGAATCGTGCAGGTGCGGTGGAATCGGCTGAGCGCTGCGATATCCCTTTCAAGACACGGACTTGGGCACGATCGGGGACCGGGATCGAGCAGGTGGCGTCCGTGTTCGGAGGCACTTGAAAATGGTAGGTGATGCCGGATGTATCTCGCCGCCACTCTGAGGTGATCCGACCGACGGGAGAGGTGTAGGATGCTTTCACAAAATCCAAGGGATGAGCGTTTTCTGGGGAAGCGTAATCGCGGTGGGGCGGATTCGGGTGAAGTTGGATACGCCGGAAGCCGGGTTCTGCTTCGGTGATACCTGCGAGGTCCCGGAACATCCATTCAGAGACGGATCCGAAGGCGCAGTGGCTGAGTGAGTTGGAGCTTGCGTTGTGACGGTCGAACGCGTCTTCCTTCGTGAAAGAATCCCAGTGTTCCCAAACGCTCGTTGCTCCGTTCTTGATGGAGTAGCACCAGGACGGGAAGGTCCGGCTTTGGAAGAGTCTGATCGCAAGAGGGTGATGTCCGTTGCGGGACAGAACCGGGAGCAGGGCGCGTGTCCCCAAGATGCCTGTCGACATCCGGAATCCATTTCGTTCGATGAGTTTGGCGAGTTGATCAGCGATGACCTGCGCGCCACCTTCTGGGTGGAGCCCGAAGTCCAGAGCGAGAACACAGGCGGTTTGGGAGGCTCCGCTCAGCGTTCCATCGCGGGCGATGACCGTGCGGATGAACTCTTTCCGCACATTCAGGAAAAGTTCATCGTAATGGCGCGCGGCGTCGTTGCGATCGGTGGCACGGGCCATCTCCGACATGAGACGAGCCGTGTGCGCGAAGTAAGCGGCATCAATCCACTCGGTGGGGGTTGCATCGTCCACGTTCAGCAAATCGCCCGAAGCGTTGCCTGAAGCGATGCCATTGAAGTGGGGGCTCATCGCTTCGCGGAACGACATGAAACGTTCCATCGACCTCCAGTGGTGTTCGATGACGTCCTTGTCGCCGTATATTTTCCAAAGGGTATGCGGACAGATGATGCCTGCATCCATCCACGCGGGTGTGTGCGTTTTGCCGTTCGGCCCGTGAGCCATCGGATAGGGGGCGTAGTCGGGATAGGCTCCGAAGTCGCGCTGAGCCTCTCTCACGTCTTGGAGCCATTTCTTGAAGAAAGAGGAGACATCCGCGTGAAGCGTGGCTGATCGGACGTAGACCTGTGCGTGGCCGAGTCGGCCCAGTCGTTCGTCGCGTTGGGGACAGTCGGTTGGAACTTCGATGAAGTTCGACCGTTGGGTTCGCACGATGTTCCGGAACAGTTGATTGATCGAGGGATCTGAGCATTCGAAAGCGCTCGTGAGTGGGGTATCTGAGCTGAGGACTAGGCCGGTCAGAAAAGAGATATCTGGTTTTGTGGCTAACCCAGAAACCTCCACGAACTGGAATCCGTGGTAGGTGAAGCGTGGCATCCACGATTCGCCTGCGGGATCCCCTTTGCAGATGTAGGTGTCCGTCGCTCGGGCTTTTCGGAGGTTTTCGGTCATGAGTGAACCGTCGGAGTTCAGCATCTCCGCGTAGCGAAGGGTGATTTTCTGTCCGAGTTCGCCTTTGAGATTGATCCGGACGTTGCCGGCGAAGTTGGTTCCGAAGTCGAAGATGTAAGTCCCCTTTGAGGGTTCACTGATGGAGCGAGGTTGCAGGGTTTCGACCACCTTGACTGGGGAACCGGCATAGGACCTCAGCGAGTGGGGGGGCCGAAATGTGAGATCTGCTTTTTCGGGGCCGCGCACGTCGTACGAGGTGGCGGATGTTTTTGGAAGATCCTTTGCGAGAAGGACGTGTTTCCAGGTTGATGCATCAAATGCGGCGGTGCACCAGGGGGTATCCAAGCGTGCATCGAAGGACTCGCCCATGAGAAGGTCTGCCTCCCTGACGGGGCCGCTGTCATCCCATTTCCACGAGGAGTCAGTGGGAATGATCTTTCGGTTCCCATCTTCGAACTCGACTTCGAGGCGAGCGAGGAGCGCCGGATCTTTTCCGTAGAAACAGCGCCCCAAGCGATCGGGGCCATAGCTGAGTAAGCGACCGAATCCGACGTAACCCGCGTACCAACCATCGGACAAGGTCACTCCGAGAACGTTCGGACCGGGATGGATGGTGGATGTGACATCTAGTGCGCGGTAGTTGACGCTTTGGTGGTAGTTTGACCAACCCGGTAAAAAGTACTGGTCGGTTGCGGGTTGTCCATTGATGCAAGGGGCGGCATCCCCGAGAGCAGCGATGTAGAGCGTCGCGCGGCGGACGCGATTCGCGATCTCGAAGGTTTTGCGGAGGCGGAGCGGGGGAGGGAGGCGGAGAGGGGCGGGATCGATTGGCCAAGGGCGTGGGGCGGAGGTGGTGATCCAGCGCGTTTGATCGTTTTCAAGGGACGCTGGAGCCTGTTTCCAATGCGCGAGATCGGACCATCCGGATGGCGTGTCAGCGGAGTCCCAGACTTGGATTTGCCAAAAGACCGATTGTCCTGCGGCGAGCGGTTTGCCCTTGTAGGGGAGTTGCGTGGCGGAGTCAGAGACCTTTCCGGTGTCCCAGAGATCGAACTTTCCGTGGTTAGCCTTGTCCTTGGAGCTGGCGGCTCGGATTTGATAAGCGGTTTGATGCTGGTTGTGAGCGGAGGCACTCAGTTGCCATGACAGTTTGGGGTGTTGGGATTCGACGGCGAGGGGCGACGCGGTTCGCTCACAGAAGAGCCGTTCTGGAGCAAGGTTTGAGGCGAGCAGGCTCACGCTCCACAGGGCGCCAAGGATTGACGGTGTGAGTCGTTTCATTCGTTGCCGCAGGTCGTCTTGATATCGCGAAGCCGGACCGTTCTAGAACTCGAACTGGTCGATGTTTTCCTTGGTGAAGATGAAGGGTTTACCGAGGAGGATGTTGTCGTCGGAGACTTGGATGGCACCGAGGCGACCGAACTCGTGGGATGTTGCGCCAGGCTTCAAGGCGGCTTTTGCTGCGGCTGCAGCGGCGTGGATGGTGAGATAACCGAGGTCTTCGACCTTCCAAAGGATCACGGCTTGGGTCACACCTTCTTTGACATATTGCCGGTTCTCCGAGGGAAGCCCGAGGCCGAGAACTTTGACGGCTCCGGTCTTTCCGGCTTGTTTGACGGCTTCGGCTGCGCCGGGCACGCCGGGCGAGCAGATGGCCATGATGCACTTCAAGTTGGGGTTTGCGTTGAGAAGGTTGGTCGTTTCCTGACGCGCCTTATCGGTCTGATCATCACATGGTTTTGTATCGACCAGCTTCATCTTCGGATACTTCTCCGCGAGCCGTGCGCTGATGTGTTTACGCCATTCGTTCATGTTGGCTGCGGTAAGCGTTGCGGTGATGATGGCGAACTCGCCCTCTTCGTTACAGAGGGAGGCGGCGGTGTCCATCAGCGCTTCGCCGATGCCTTTTGCGGTGGCTTGGTTGACGAAGAAGGAGCGTGCGTCCGAGGTGGAATCGCTGTCGTAGGTGACTACGGTGATCCCTTTGGTTTGCGCTTTTTTGAGTGCTGCGGAAAGGCTCTCCCCGTTTTCACAGGCTGCAGCGATGGCGTCGACGCCGAGGGTGATCCAGTTCTCAACGATCTCATTCTGTCGGGCTGGGTCGGTGTTGGTGGGGCCATCAAACAACAGTTCAACGCCCAGTTCCGAGGCGGCGGCTCGGGCGCCCTTCTCGCAGGTGACGAAGTAGCGGTTTCCCTTGCTCTTGGGGAGCAGGGCGATGGTGAGTTTTTTTCCTGCAGGCGAGGAGGTTGCAGTCGAGGGGGCGGAGGGTTGGTCGCAGGCGGAGAAGGTGGCGAGAGTTGCTCCGGCGAGGGTCTGGATGAAGTGGCGCTTATTCATGGGGAGGGAGGGTCGGTGTTTTGACGGGTTCAGACGATTTGTTGCGTGAACGATGGAGATTCCCGGCGGCGAGTGCAACGAGGAGGAGAGCTCCTGTGATGAGGCTGGAGAGCTCATTCCCGATTCCGAGTTTCAGAACGAGGGGAATACGGCCGATGCCGTTATTCAGCAGGGCAATGGCGATGATGCCGAGGATGGTGCCGAGTACGTTCCCTTTGCCGCCGAAAATGGATGCGCCGCCGAGAACAACTGCGGTGATGGATGCGAGTTCATAGCCGGAGCCGGCATCGGCTCGCGACTGGTGGAGGCGGGCTGTGAGGAGGAGTGCGGCGCCCCCTGCGATGCATCCTGCGAAAAGGTAGGTGAATCGCACTCTGCGTTCGGTCGGGATGCCTGCGTAACGGGCGCCGTCGGGAGAGAATCCGCAGGCACGGAGCTGGATACCCAACACAGTATGGTGGACGGCGAGGTAAACGATTGTTGCAACCATCGCGAGGAGGGATGCTTGCAGAGGTAGGCCGAGAAAGCTCGCATCGCTGAGGTTGAGGAAGGATGAGGAGAAGTCGCGGTAGGTCTTGGTGCCATGGGTGAGGGCCTCGGCGAGACCGCGGAACAGCGAAAATGTGCCGAGGGTGACGATCAACGGGGGCAGTTTTCGTTCGGAGATGAGCCAACCGTTGAGCAGCCCGCACAGGCTTGAGAACGTGAGCGTGAGCAGGACGGCTGGACCGGTTGGCAGATGAAACGTATGGGTCAGTTCGCCGAAGATCACGGCGCTCAAGCCGACCAGTGAACCGACGGAGAGATCGATTCCCCCCGTGAGGATGATCGGCATCATCGCCAGTGCCAGCAATCCGATCTCTGCGGAGTGGCGGACGATGTTCGCAAGGTTTGCTGGTGCGGTGAACTGTCGGGCGCTGAGGGCAAAGGCGAAGAACTCGAGTGCTACGAGGGCGAGCAGAACGAGTTCGTGTTGCCCGACTGAACGCGGAGCCGTGATCTGTTTATGCTGATCCGTTGGGCGATTCATGCGCGAGGTGGGTTGGTTCGCGAGGTGCGTTTTGTTTCGGCGAGGACGGAGAGGAGGATGACTATCCCTTGGATCGCCTTTTCCCAGTGGGCCTGCACGTGGAGGTAGGTGAGGGTTGGATTGACGGCGGAGATCAGGGCTAAGCCGAGTGCTGCGCCGCGAAGGCTGCCTGTTCCGCCGCGCACGGAGATCCCGCCGATGACTGCAGCGGCGATAGCGGTCAGTTCCATTCCGACGCCGCATTTGGGGTCCACTTGTGGCGACTGAGCGACGCTACACGCCGCGGCGAGGCCAGCGGTCAATCCGTTCAGCACAAAGGCAATGAAGGTTGTTCGCGTGGGGTTGACGCCGGCGAGGCGGGCAGATTCCGCGTTTGAACCTGTGGCATGAAACCATCGGCCTGCGCGAAGGTGGCGCATCAGGAGGTCGCACAACAGAAGAAGGCCGAACCCGAACAGGATGAGGGCGAGTTGCCCGACTGTTTGATCCAAGCCAAACCATTGGGCCCCGGGATTCAGGGGGATGAACTGGCCCTTTTGGGCGAGTCTCAGCGATTCGGCACCGATCACCATGGTCGCCAATGTGACCACGATGCTGGGGAGTCGAAGAACGCTCACCAAAGCGCCGTTCAGCATGCCGATGGATGCTCCGACCGCCGCGCCTGCGCAGGTCGCAAGCGGCATCGGAATGCCGGAGTGATTGAGGTGACCGATGACGACGGCCGAGATGCCCATGATGGATCCGATCGAGATGTCGATCTGGCGCGTGAGGATGACGGTTGAGCAACCGATCACGGCGAGAAGAGCAGGTATCTTTGATGTGGCGAGAGACAGGAGTGGTTGCGGCGCGAAGAACGCTGGAGCGATCAGCACCAGGAGCAGTGCGATGAGTGCGAGTGCGGACAGCAGGATCTTTTCGCGACGTTCCATTTTCAGTCGAGGGGTTGATGGGGCGCGGAGTTTCCGAGCGCTGCGGACATGATTGCGTCTGCGGATGCGGATCCTGGCAGTTCTGCGACCAGTTGACGGTCACGCATGACAAGGATCCGGTCTGACATGCCCATGATTTCTGGCAGATCGCTGGAGATCATCAGGACGGCGAGACCGTCTTTGGCCAACCGGCGGATGATGGTGTGTATCTCGCTTTTCGCGCCGACATCGACGCCTTGGGTTGGCTCATCGAGGATGAGCACGCGGGGTTTCGTGGTCAGCCAGCGTGCGAGGGCGACCTTTTGCTGATTTCCGCCGCTGAGTTCCGAAACGGGCGAGTGACGTGAAGCGGTTTTGATCTGGAGCGCTTCGATTTGCACATCGGCACAATCCCTTTCGGCATCCGGCTGACGGAGGCTTGCGGGTGAGGAGGTGCTCAGAGAAGCGAGCACGGTGTTTTGCGCGACGGTGAAATCTTGGATGACTCCATGTTGTCTCCGGTCCTCGGGTAGATAGGCGATTCCGAGGGCGACTGCATCGGTGGGGGACCGTGGTTGAATGGGGTTCCCTTCGAGAAGGATGTCTCCACTCGATGGGGGGGTGATGCCGAAAATCGTTCGTGCGAGTTCGGATCGTCCTGAGCCGACGAGTCCGGCGATTCCGACGATTTCTCCGCGTCGAACTTTCAGGGAGACATTGGAGAGTCCGGATTGTGGTTCGTGGAGGGCGCGAGCTTCGAGAACGACGTGTTCGTGGACGGCATTGGATTTGTCGGGGAACAGGGACGAGATTTCGCGGCCCACCATCCATTGGACGAGTTGGTTTTCGGTGAAGGAGGGGGTGCCGTGGACGTCTCGCACGGTTTCGGACATGACGGAGGCTCCGTCCCTGAGGACGGTGACGCGGTCTGCGAGCGCGAAGATCTCCTCGAGGCGATGCGAGATGTAGATGATGCCGATGTGTTTGCGTTTGAGATCCCTGACGATCTGATAGAGCCGCTGCTGTTCGGTTTGGGTGAGAGATGCGGTTGGTTCGTCCATGATGACGATATCCGCACCGGAACCGATGGCGCAGGCGATCTCTACGAGTTGTTGTTCTGGCAGGGAGAGGTCTGCGGTTTGCGAATCGGGGTGAATGGATGCGCCGATCTGTTGCAAAAGGCAGAGCGCTTTTCCTCGCCGTTCGCGCCAGTTGATCCAGGAGAGGGCAGGTTGCGATTCGAGGCGAAGGGCGATGTTTTCTGCGACGGAGAGGTCGGGGAAAAGAGCGGGCTGTTGGTAGATGCACGCAATGCCGAGTGCACGCGCTTGGCCGGTTTTGAGTTCTGAATGGTGCGTGCCTTTGATGGTGATGGACGATCCGGGATCGGGGGCATGAGCGCCGGTGATTATCTTGATGAGCGTGCTTTTTCCTGCGCCATTTTCGCCGAGGACGGCATGGACTTCGCCTCGGTCCAGATCCAGAGACACCCCGCGCAGGGCCCGAACGGATCCGAAGGTCTTGCGAACGTTCTGCAATCGGAGGAGTTGAGCGGCGTGGGGGGAGGGTTCGTTCATGGCGCGAACCGGTGTGGTTAGTTCCTTAAGGAGAGTACGTTGCGTTCGTGGTGCCGTATCTCTTGGACCCAGTCCAGTCCGACGGGCGTGTTGTTTCGCCGGCAGAACTCGTCCCAGACGGGCCCCCACGGCAGGGACTTGATCTCCTCTTGAAGCGCGAGGCGAGCGGTAAAATCCTCGGCGTGTTCGACTTCCAGCAAGGAGGCGGTCGGTTCGAGGAGGGTGATGAGGAGGGATTTCTGGAGGTTGCGCGCTCCGATGACCCACGCTGCGACACGATTGATGGTGGCATCGAAGTAATCGAGGCCGAGGTGAACGCGTTCACCGCGACCGCAGATCAGAGATTCTCGTGCAATGGCGAGGAGATCATCGTTCAGGGTGACGACATGGTCGCTATCCCATCGGACGCCTCGTGATACGTGCAGGAGGATTTCCGGGAGGAATGCGAGGACGCTGGAGATTTTGTCCGCG
The DNA here is from genome assembly GCA_964489645.1 of uncultured Chthoniobacteraceae bacterium. GTDB lineage: Bacteria > Verrucomicrobiota > Verrucomicrobiia > Chthoniobacterales > Chthoniobacteraceae > JBEEPE01. The sequence goes on from CAZAZT010000007.1 coordinate 55,021, forward strand.
ACAGATTCAGTGGGGTGGTAGTGGCCGGAGTCGAGGCAGAGGAGGGTTTTTCGGCTCACAGCGTACGCGAGGTAGAACTCGTGGGACCCAACGGTGAAGGATTCGCTTCCGATGCCGAAAAGCTTGGGTTCAAGGCAATCGCGGACCGAGGGGTTCGGTTCTGCGAGTGCCTTGTCGAGACTCTCTTTGAGCCGGATTCTTGGGCTGCTCCGATCGGCAGGTGTGTCTTTGTATCCATCTGGAATCCAGATGTTATTGATGCTTTTGGTTGTGAAATGTTTTGCAAAGCGGGCGGCAATGATTCGGCTACGGCGGACATGCTCGATCCAGAAGGCGCGGATGGATTTATCGGGGTGCGACAACGTGAAACCGTCTTCCGCTAGGGGATGCGCGAAAAGGGTTGGGTTGAAGTCGATGCCATGGAGTCGCGAGTCGCCCCATTGGATCCACGATTCGAAGTGGCGCGGTTCTATCTGGTCTCGGTCGGCCGGTTGATCGGCGAAGTCGCCATAGGATGCATGAAGGTTCAGGCGATGGTTTCCGGGAATCAGGGAGAGGGCCTTGTCGATGTCCTCTCGAAGTTCAGCTAGGGTCCTTGCTTTGCCGGGATAGTTGCCAGTGACGGCAATCCCTCCTGACAGGGCGGATTTCCGGGGTTCAAAGCCTGCGACATCGTCACCTTGCCAGCAGTGGAGCGAGAGGGGTATCGCCGCCAGGGCTCGGAGGGCTGTCTCGGTATCGACTCCCCACGTTGCGAACGCGTCTTTTGCTGCGGCGTATCCGAGGTCCACTGCGGCACGTTTCCTCGGCATCGTTTTCTCTGGAAGGAAAGGATTCTTGTTCTTTGGGACAGCGCTGCGTTTGCGCGGGGTGGGAGGCATCTTGAGAGGTATCGTCCGAACGCAGAAAGGGAGGAAGCGAAATGTCGGGAGGATTAGGCGGGTTTAGCGGCGGTCCAGCCGTAGTCGTGATAATCGAACTCGAATCGTCCGTCCGGATGACAGGTGACCACGCCGAATCCTTCGGCGTTGCCGGCCACCCGTCCCTTCCACCACATCCCGCATACTGCGCCGCCTTGGATGAAAGTTGTTTGATTGAAGTGCGCGAGGTTGATCCGTTCGACGACGTGTCCGTGTCCGCATAGAACGAGTCGGACATTGTATTCATTCAGGAGCTTACGGATCTGGTGCGCGTTATTGACGAGTGACTTGGGGTTTTCCCCTTTTCTGGGATCTGCGTGCATCTGGTTCCAGACGGAGAAGAAGGGGATATGGGTGATGACGACGATGGGCACCTTTTTTCCGACCCGCTCGAGATCCGCTTTGAGCCACCGTTGTTGGGCGTCATCGATCCATCCGTAGTAGTCGCCGGACTCTGGATCGAGTGCAACGGAGTCGAGGTGGATGAAGTGCCATCCGAGGTGGGAATGGCTGCGAAAAGCGTCTTCGTAGCCAAACTTCTTGATGAACGCGCTTTTGCCGTATTCGGGAGCGTCTTTGGGCAGGTGCGAAAGTTTGCTCCATCCGCCGATGTCATGGTTCCCGATGGTGTGATGGCAAGGGATCCGGAGGTCCTTCAATCCAGCGTCAAAAACCTCCCATTCCTTGGCGATGCGCTCGGGGGTTGCCACGAGAGAGTCCATCACGAGATCGCCTCCGGTGATGGCGAAATCAAGCCGCTCGGGGAACTGATTCACCGCTTGAACGCACTGCTTCCAGCCTGCGCCAGCGTCTCGTTCAGGTTGCGCGTGGATGTCGGTGAGAAATGCGAACCGGAAGGTGCCGGCGACGAGCGGCGATCTGGCGAGGGCTTGCGGCCGGAAACTCAGGCTGGATCCGAGCATTGCTGCTCCGACCCCTCTTGCCATGGTGCTGAGGGTGGATCGACGCGTGACGAGCTGGGGAGTTTCCATGATCGCTGAGGGGGAGAAGGAAGTGCGCCAGTCCGCTATTTCGCGAGTTTGCTCATCAGGGTATCTGGCCATGTTGAGCTAAGGATGCGATGGTCCCCATCGAGGGTTCCTTCGAGAACTGCAGGTCGTTTGGGCGCTCCGTCGGGATGTCCTGCTGCGACGGCGTAGATGAAGTCGGTGTCGTTTTTCCAAACGGGGAGGATGTGCAGACCTCCTTCGCGGACCACGATCCGAGAGCGGAGTGAGCCGTGCTCGATGATTGCGAGTTCACCATTCTTGCCTAAGAGCAGTGCAGCGGTGCCGGAGGGGTTCGATACGATGTTCCCTGAGAACTGGATTGCCTCCAGAGTCCCTTTGGGAAGGTCCAGTGGGCGAAGGGTTGGGTTGGCCGGGTCATCTTTTCGACGAGGGAGATCATCGATGGAGAAGAGACCGAATGATCGATCAAGTTTGAGGGCGGGGAGCGTTTGCGATGCGGAGGTGAAGATCAGGCCGTTGTTTCCCCACTTTGCAGCAGGGGCAGAGGATTCGTCACTGGGGATGTGGAGGTGCGCGATCGGAAGAGCGTTTCCGCCGGTGTGATCCAGATGAAGGGTCAGTTCGCCCAGTCCCTCCAGCTGTTTCCCGAACCTGAATTCAAGGTCGCTCGGGCTTTGCCGTTTGTAGACCACACTCCGTCCGCCCGGCACCCAGGTGATCACGGGTCCGTGTTCCGCTGTGCCCTCTGGCCCAGGGGATTGTGCGTTCACGGAGAGGAAAACCGTCTTCGATCCGGTCAAGACGGTGGTCGTGAAGGTTGCCGTTTTTTTGTCGGGACTGACCGTTAGTTTTTCAGGGGGCAGGATGCCACGGTGCAGGGTTCGAGGAGGGAGATCGCTACCGGGTTCCGAATCGATCAGGCGGATCTCATAGATGGGAAGGGATGGAAAGCCATCGAGTTGGAGGGGGCCGCTTTGCAAGATGCCTGCTTTTTTCAGGTTGCTTGCGAGCGCCGAGCGAACCGCCCCTTCGGAGTTGGCGAGCATTTGTGCGGTGGCCACCGATGCGAGGAAACTCCTTTCATCCCCATCGAAAGAGGATGCCGTGTGGGTGATTCCGAGCGGGATTCCTACGTCAACGGGCACGGGGAAATCGGTGTCTTCCTTTGGCGATCGGATCATTTGCAAGAGGGCATCACCGAAGTCTGGGCGATCGCGAGAGACTTTCGCGAATGCAGGGATCAAGGATTGCGCGACCTTTTTCTGTTCCTCAGTGAGATGTTCGGAGTAAGCGGCCCAATCTGTGGCAGCTGTCTTTTCCACAATGAGCATGCGGCGGTCATCGACCCACGGGCCCACATAGGGGGATTCGCGCAGGATTTTCCCATCGGAATGAGTGATGAGCCCGGTGTCATGGAGGTCAACGGACAGGAGGGTGCCCGAAGGATTCCAGTGGAAGATCTGTTTGGGTGGGCACGCGGTCAGGAGGAGCGCGAGAAGTGGGAGGAGTTTTGGGAGGATGCTCATCGGAAGAATGTTTTTGGCGCGGTCTGTTGTGGCTTTCGATCCACTGAATGCCAGGCACGGTATCACAGGGGATGCGTCAAATGATGCACCGGTCCACGTCACGGCCAGAGTGAAAGGGAAATTACAGTCTGCGCTTAGCTGGGAA
>CAZAZT010000008.1:0-10597 GCA_964489645.1 uncultured Chthoniobacteraceae bacterium
GCCTACTGGCACGTCGAACTCGGCAAAGACAGCCCCGCAAACTAGGGCCAGTCCTTCGCTCCCCCCCTCAATACGTTCTTCTCAACGACCCCTTCACGTACTCCTCGGTCCGCCCCGCTGAAGTCTGCACCGCAACCGTATCCCCAGAAACCTGAGCGCTCACAGCTTTCGAACCATAACTGCGCCGCATCGACCCCTTCACGTACTCCTCGACCCGTCCCCCACTCGTCACCGCAACCACAGTCGCACCGTCGGTCGCCGCAAAAACGATGTTGCTCCCAAAGGTCCGTCGCATAGACCCGTTCTCGAACTCCTCGACCCGTCCTCGATTGACTCTCACAGTGACCATTTCCAGTTTCAGTTCAGATTCTCGCGTATCTTAATATTTGCTTTCAAGGCGTTTATCAACCCATTTCATCGCCGGAAAAGATCGAACGCTCGACGCAAGCCTCCTCAGTTCAACCTCGCAGCATCATCCAAATCACCACTATCGCCTCCCTTCCCCCGCCCTCCTACCCCTCAGGGAACTGCCGACGCAACTCCACCGCCCGCGCCGCCTTCTTCCTCCGCGCACGTAAGTTCAACATCTCCACCAAAAACGCGAAGGCCATCGCAAAATACACGTACCCCTTCGGGATATGCTGATGCATCCCCTCCGCCACCAACATCACCCCCACCATCAACAAAAACGCCAACGCCAAGATCTTCACCGACGGATGCCGATTCACAAAATCCCCGATCGGTTTCGCCGCCTTCAACATCACCAACATCGCCACCACAACCGCCGCGATCATCACCCCAATCTGCTGCGCCAATCCCACCGCCGTGATCACCGAGTCCAACGAGAAAACAATGTCCACCACCAAGATCTGTAAAACCACCCCGCGCACCGTCGCCCCTCCCCTCACCTCGCCCTCCTGCTCGTCCCCCTCCAAGCTCGCGTGGATCTCGTGAACACTCTTCCACAACAAAAACAGGCCCCCAAACAACAGGACGAAATCCTTCCCGCTGAACTCCACCCCCGCCACCGTCACCCACGGCGCCGTCAACTGCATCAGCAAGAACAGGCTGCACAATAACCCCACCCGACTCACCAACGCCGCAGCCAATCCCAACGTCCGCGCCCTCGGCCGATCCCCCTCCGGCAACCGACCCGCCAAGATCGAGATGAAAATCAGATTATCGATCCCCAAAACGATCTCCAGAACCGTCAGGGTCACCAAAGACGCCCATACCTGCGTGTCACTCATCCATTGCATCATCGAATAAACAACCCGCATCCCCCACAATGTCAACGCCACCCCAAACTCTTGCAGTCCCACACCCCTTCCGCTCTCCTAATCCCATGTCCTCCCCCCTTTCCCGACGCTCCTTCCTCGGCATGACCTCGCTCGCCGCACTGGCCTCCGTCACGCCAAACCTTCGCGCCGCAAACCCAGCCTTCGCAAAGATCAAACTCGGCTACGACAACTTCGCCGTCCGCGCCATGGGCTGGAAAGCCGAACAACTCCTCGACCACGCGAACGAACTCAAGTGCGACTCCCTCTTCATCAGCGACCTCGAAAGCTACGATTCCCTCGAAGACTCCGCACTCAATGCCGTCCGCGCAAAATCCGAAAAACTCGGCATCCCCGTCTACGCCGGCGGCTGGAGCATCTGCCCCACCAGCGTCCGATTCAAAGACAAATGGGGCTCCGCCGAAGACCATCTCCGCCTCGGTATCCGCGTCGCAAAAGCCCTCGGATCACCCGTCTACCGCGTCGTCCTCGGCGCAGGAGAAGACCGCAAAACGCCCGGCGGTATCCGCGCCCGCATCGCCGACACCGTCAAAGTCCTCAAAGCCTGCAAAGCCGACGCCGTCAAAGCCAACATCAAGATCGCCGTGGAGAACCACGCCGGTGACCTCCACTCCTGGGAACTCGCCGAACTCATCGAAACCGCAGGCCCCGATTTCGTCGGCGCCAACATCGATTCCGGCAACTCCACATGGACCCTCGAAGACCCCTTGGACGTCCTCGAAAACCTCGGCAAATACGTCCTCTGCTCCAGCCTGCGCGACAACATGATCTGGCAAACCGACGACGGTGCCGAAATCGCATGGACCGCCGCCGGTGAAGGACTCATGGATTGGGAAAAATACCTCACCCGCTGGTCCCAACTCTGCCCAAACGTTCCCGTGTTCATCGAGACCATCTCCGGGTTCTCCAAGAAGTTCGCCTACAAAAAGCCCGAGTTCTGGGAACATTACGACCGTAAAGACCAAGCCCTCGCCAACTTCGAAAAACTCGCCCAACGCGGCAAAGCGATCCCCCCATTCCGTGCCCCAGCCGGTAGCGACAAAAAACTCGCAGACCAAGAATACCAGAAAGGCGAGATCGCCCGCTCCATCCGCTACCTCCGCGAGAAGATCGGCATCGGAGTCCGTCGCGCCTGACCCAAACCCACCGCGGCCCTCACTCCGAGAGCCGCTTCCAACCCCTCAGATCAACGCCACGCGTGCCGTTCACCGCGCGTTGGCACATGTCCCAGTCCATCAGCGGGTGATCATCGAGCCTCACACCAGAAGCTCCCCGACCACACGACCGTGAACATCCGTCAATCGGTGATCCCGTCCGCCAAACCGATACGTCAATCGCTCGTGATCCACTCCCAAAAGATGGAGCACCGTCGCATGGATGTCGTGGATGTTCACCGGCGAATCCACCACGGAATTCCCATACTCATCCGTCTCCCCAAAACTCATCCCCCCTCGGAAACCGCCCCCCGCCATGAAGATCGAATACCCGTTCACATGGTGGTCTCGCCCACACGATTCCGTCACCTTCGGCGTGTGAGGCGTCCGTCCCATCTCCCCGGCCCATAACACGATCGTGTCCTCCAACATCCCTCGCCGCTCCAAATCGATGATCAATGCCGCCACACTCCGATCCGTGATCCGTGCATTCTTCTCGTGGTTCTTCCGCAACTGCCCGTGCTGATCCCACGGCGAATTGTTCCCATCAAAACTCGGACACGTGATCTCCACGAACCGCACCCCAGCCTCCACCAATCGCCGCGCTCGCAACGCCTGCGTCGCATAGAACCGCTGATGCTCATCCGACGAATCCAACCCGTACAACGCTCGCACATGCGCCGGTTCGCGCATCACATCCGCCACCTCCGGAACCGTGCTCTGCATCCGGAACGCCGTCTCATGGTTCAAGATCGCAGCCTCAATCTCACGCCCATCCGAGGCCCCCACCGCAAACTCCGCGTCCTGCGCAGAGATCAGGTCCAACTTCCGACGCTGCAACGAAAACCCCTCCCCCGGAACGATGTTGTCCACCGGCACTCCCTTCGCCCGGAACATCGTCGCCTGATGACTCGCCGGTAAAAACGAACTGCCAAAATTCTCCAGTCCACCGTTCGGCACCCAATCATTGTTCAACACCACATACCCCGGCAGATTCGCACTCTCCGTCCCCAACCCGTACGACACCCACGCCCCCAAACTCGGCGCCTGTCCCAGAATACGGCCCGTATGCAGCAGCAAGTTCTGCTGACCGTGCAACGGCAACTCCCCGACCATCGACCGCACCACGCAAATCCTGTCAGCGACCTGCGCGATATGCGGGAACAAATCACTCACCCACAAACCACTGTCACCACGTCGCTTGAACTCCCATGGCGACCCCAGCCACACACGGTTCTTGTTCGACTGCGAACGCTTCGAAACCGCCCCATCCCCGATCGCCTTCCCTTCGTCGCTCTTCAACCGCGGCTTGAAATCGAACGTGTCCACATGGCTCGGCCCGCCATCCATGAAACAGAAGATCACCCGCTTCGCCCGCGCCACACGCCCTCCAACCGGACCGCTCATCCCCCGCAACGCCAACATCCCGAACCCCATCGAGACATCCCGTAAAAGCATCCTCCGAGACCACATATGATCATATCCTGTTCCCATATCAACGATAGTAGATGAACTCCTTGGTGTTGAAAAAACCGTGCGCCACCGATTCCCAACCGGATGCCACATCGCCACCAAAGCCCTCCAAACCCGCAGCCCATCGGGAGATCTCGGATCCCGTCGCCTCACGCCCGAACGCGCGCCGGAACATCCCCGCCACCCGATCCTCCACAGACCCCTCCCCCCGCGCAACCAACGCTCCCCACCGCGCCGCCATCTCGCGCACGAACGGATCGTTCAACAACATCAACGCCTGCGCAGGCACATTCGTCACATCCCGCCGCCCCGTCGGTAATTTCAAATCCGGCAAATTGAACCCCACCAAAAATGCAGGCGGTTGCATGATCGACATCTGCAAATAGATCGACCTCCGCCCCCCACCATCCAACGCCCCCGAGAACAACCGCTTCGGTGCATCCTCAACCCCGCGCATCGGCAACACCGGCCTCCCATATAACCGCCCATCCAGCGACCCCGATACCGCCAACATCGCGTCGCGAATCGCCTCCGCCTCCAACCGCCGCGTCGGATAATACGACAACAAACGATTCGACGGATCCCGCTCCCGCGCCCGCTCCGAAACGCGGCCCGACCTCCGGAACGTCTCACTCATCACCAACCTGCGCACCAACCGCTTCGTCGACCATCCCTCGCGCACGAACTCCCTCGCCAACCAATCCAGCAACTCCGGATGTGACGGCCTCCCCCCCAACCGCCCGAAATCGTCCGGCGTCGATACCAATCCCGTCCCGAACACCCATTGCCAAACCCGATTCACATACACACGCGCCGTCAGCGGTTGTTCCGGATCGACCAACGACTCCGCCAACGCACGCCGATCACGCACCGAACCTCCACCCAACATCCGCAAGGATGCCGCCTGCACCTTCTCGCCAGGCGTATCCACATTGCCCCGAACATTCAACGGATAGCCGAACGACGTGCACTTCCGCTCATCCATGCTCACCACACTGCGCGGAAAGCGGATCTCCCCTTCCACTCGACGATACTCCGCCACCATCCCCGCCAATGCCCCGCCCGGCTCCGCAGCATTCATCAGAAGACCCTGAGATAACATCCAACGCATCACCGCCACATCTCCCGCCGCTGACCCTCCATCACACCAACGCGACACCACCCCGTTCAGCCACGCCGCCACGCGGTCCCATCCTTTCGCATCATCACCTGCTTCGTGAAGACCAACAAACGCGTCCTGCTCATCCGCAGGCGAACCGCTCCCTTCCGAACCGAATGCGTCCATCACACTCACCCAACTCCTCAGATCATACCCGAACTCACGGACCGCAGAGCCCGCCGCTAACCCAGTCCTCGGCGGGAAATTCGGGTTCAACGAGGCCGTGCAAAACTCCACCGCAACCTGCTGCGCCCCATTGACCAAAGCAGGATCCGTGAAACTCCTCCACTGCGGCAGCGCATCCTTGTAAAACGCCACCGTCTCGTTCTGGAACGCGTGATCGTCCACCACCAAGTGCCCCCCAAACCCGCCCCCAGCCACTCGAACGGACAACCCACGCCCACGGATCTCATGCTGAGGAGGAGTCCGCAAACTGCCCGACAACTTGGAACTCAACGCATGCGAATGCCAGCCCCGCTCCAAGAATCCCTCCAGCACCTTGTCCCCCTCCAACGCGATCAGCGGCGTTCCCTCCTCCGCCCATCCCGTCGCAAATCCTTCCCCCTCCATCACCCAATCCTCCAACGGGATCCGCTGGAACGCCTCATTCGTCTTCTTCGCCGCCCCACGCGCCTTGCGCCATTCCTCCGCGTGCCGATCCAAACCGTCCACCGCCGCCAATGGCGCGCCCACACCCTTCAACGCGTCAGCATGCATCGCAGCCCATCCCTCCAAATCACTTGCAGTAAAAGGTTTCGACCACAACTGAACCAACTCCTGACGCACCTCAGACCGAAGCGCTTTCAACCGATTGATCCGATCCGCATTCACCTCCTTCACATCGATCTCCCGGGTCGTCCACCGCGGGACCGTGAACATCGCTGCTAACCCGTAATAGTCCCGCTGCGACACCGCCTCCAACTTGTGATCATGGCACCGAGCGCATGCCACCGTCGTCGCCAAGAATGCTTTCGAGAACGCATCGATCTTGTTGTTCACCATGTCCTGATGGATCCCGTTGAACATCAAACTGCTCCCATGCCGATGCTCCCCAAGGTGATAGAACATCGGCCCGATCATGCTCTCCCGCGTCCCCGCCTCAGGATGGATCCGGATCGGTTCCATCAGATCCCCCGCAATCTGCTCCCGCACCAACCGATCGAAACCCACATCATCGTTGTAGGCGCGGATCAGATAATCGCGGAACTCATGCGCCCCCTTCGCCGGATTGTCCCACTCGTATCCGTACGTGTCCGTGTACCGAACCACATCCATCCAGTGCCGCGCGAACCGCTCCCCAAAATGCGGACTCGCCAACAACCGATCCACATAGCCCCCCATCGTCTCGCCCCCCCGCTCCCCATGCACCACCGGCGGCAATCCCGTCATCACATACGATAAACGACGCCGGAGAGTCGCCTCATCCGCATCCTCCGCCGGAGATATCCCCCTCTCATCCAATGCCGCTCGGATGAATCGGTCCACTGGCTCCCGCCCCCAAACCGCGTCCCCCACCATCGGAGGCTCACCCTTTCCCATCGCTCGCAAACTCCACCAATCCAACCGCTTCTCATACTCGCTCTCCCAACCCGAATCCGCCCGCAACGTCGATGCTGCCGTCTTGCCCGTTCGCGGGTCCTCCGCGCCCGCCTTGATCCACTCGAAAAGCAACGCGATCTCGTGCGCCGGCATCTTCTCCTTCGGCGGCATCTGGAGGTCCTTCTCCACATGACTCACCGCCTTCATCACGAGACTCTCCTCCGGCTTTCCAGGCACAATCGCTGGACCACTATCACCCCCCACCTCCCAACCCCTCCGCGAATCCAGTACCAGCCCGCCCTTGATCTTCCCCTCATGCGAATGGCACTCGTAACAACGCGCCTTCAGCACCGGCTCAACCCTTTCCGCAAAGGCGATCCCAGCCCAACTCTCACCCGACAAAAGGGCCATCAAGCAGAACGCCACCACAACCCACCCCAAACATCTCGGGGCAGCCCGTCGCAACCGTGAGCACAAGAAAGGGATCATCGACTTTCGAATCAGAACGCACCCGACGCTTGCCTGCGCGCCCGGTCCACCCCCTCCCGATAAGCCAGTCCAATACCAACATGCGCTCCCTGCGGACAACGCGCTCTCCGGCCCTTACCGCTGGTAAATCGGTAAATAGTGGTACTTCACCCCAAGACTCAACATCGCCATCGCCGTTCGATACACCCGCATCGATCCCTCCTGCCCGCCAGCCGGCTTCCACGAACCGTCCGCCTCCTGCATCGGCAACAACACCTCCGCAACCCGACGCGCCGCATCGTCCGCGTGATTACCCCCACGCTGATACATCCCCTGCGCATAATAATACGTGCCGTAAAAGAACCACTCCGTGCCCTGCACCTTCGGCGGATGCTCCAACAACCAATCCGCCGTGCTCAACACCTCTTGGCTCTGGTACTCCCCACACACCTGCAGCGCCAACAACCCCTCCGCCGCCGTCGACCACACCGAACGCCCACCCACCTGATAGCCAAAACCCGTCGGCTCACGGAACTCAGCACGCCCCTTCCCCACTCTATGCGAACGCTTGATGTATTCCACCGCACGCTCAATCGCCGTCCCCGGCACCTCAAACCCACTGTTCTTCGCCGAACGCAACGCCATCAACTGCCAAACCGTCACCGAGAGATCCGAGTCATCCGCCGTCGGCACATACCGCCAACCCCCATCCTGTCCCCCCCTCTTCTTCGCATTCTGTGCGCGCAAGATCAGGTCCACTCCCGCCTGACACCGCTTCCGCAAAACCTCGTTCATCCCACGATCAATCCCCATCCCCGCCAACTCCGACAACGTCAACGTCACGATCCCGTGCCCATACATCCGCGAATGGTCCTTCGAACCGAAGTAACCGTCCTTGTCCTGACGATCCTCTTTCAAAATGAATCCCAACGCTTTGCGCATCGCATCTCCATGCTTCCCCTCCTCAGATGGCTGATGCCCAACAGCCGCCAACCCCAACAACGATAACGCAGTCATCGCCGTCTCATGCGAATCGTTCTCTCGGATCGCCCCTCGCACATCCTGTTTCCCAACAAGATAATCCGACGCCTTCCGCATCGCGCCATCCACAGCGTCCGCAGCAAAAGTCCGCCCCAGACCCAACGCAAAACACAGCCCGAGAACCACCACGTGAACCCCCACCTCGCACCGCCGTCCTACCAATCGCGAACTCACTCTCATACTCGATGCGTGTCGAATATCCGTCCTCACTTCCGTCGCGCCGAACGATCCGCGATCGCTTTGAAATACGCTTCCACCTGCGCCTGATACTCCGACGGTGCCGCCTCACGCTTCCCCTCAGAAAGGTCTTTCGCCATCTGCGCCGGTAAACGCCCCCACTCCTTCCGCTCCCCTCGCTTGAGCCCCGCAAGCCCCGACGCATCATCCCCCCCAGCATCCGCAACCTGACCCGCATCATTCGAGATCTGTCCCGACGAAACACCCGGCTGCGTCTGCCCCGGAATCGTCCCCGTCGGCGCCTGTGGCGATCCCGCCTGCGCCATCGACTTCGACTCCTGCCGCTGAGCATCCACCGCAGCCCCCAAGGCCAACTCAGCCTTGCGTCCCGCAGCGATCGAGCCCGCCTTCGTCGCCGCATTCTCAGCGCCAGCAGATTCACCCGCCGCCGTCGGCTCCCCAGATCCCGACTTCTGCCCCTGTCCCGCATCGCTCTTGCCAGCCGTCTTCCCACTCAAAGCCTCCATCGCCTTCGCAATCCACTCCGCCGCACTCATCGCCCCCGCATCCGTTTCAGGCCCAGCCTCCCCAGACGCCTTCATCTCGTCAGCCTTGCCCGACTTCCCCGCCTGCGCCTGACCCGCCGAAGGCCCTCCGTCAGTCGGTTCCGACGACCCATTCGCCGCCGCCGTTTTCCCCGCCTCCGCCTTGGACGCCGCCTGCTGAGCCGCTGATCCCGTCGCATCCTGCGCCTGTCCCGCCGCTGCCAACGCCTCCGCAGCACGCGCGATCTCCGCCCGTTGCGCCTCCATCGCGGTCTGTCCCGCCGCAATGCCCGACTGCTGCTCCATCGCACGCAACTCCTCACGCGCCTTCGCCGCAGCCGCCGCATCCCCAGAACGCGTCGCCGCCAACAGATCCGCCGCCTTCTTCAACCGCTTACCCAAAGCCTCCTGCTCCCCCGCCGCCGACTCCAACCCTTCCGCACGTCCCGCCGCGTCCGGAGCACCTTTCGCACGCTCCAACCCGCGCGCCGGACGAGATGCGTCCCCGATCATCGCAGAAAGATCCTCCGCATCCCGAGCCGCCGCCCGCTGCTCCGCCCCCATGACACCTTGCTTTTCCGCCTCAGCCTGAAGGGCCTGACGTAACCCCTCCGTTCGGGCACCGAGCTTCGCCTGCTCCTTTGCCGCATCCATCACGCGCGCTCCATCAGCGTCCTGCATCCGTCCGCGATTCGCATCCGCTGCCTTGCTCGTGGCCTCTGCCGCTTGCGCCAAAGCCTTCGGAAGATCCGGAGCCATTTCCGCAATCCGCGCTGCCGCTTCCGCCGCAGCCGGACCCGCTTTTTCAGCGGCCCTCGCAAGCTGCCCCGCCGCCTCATCAATCCTCGCCGCCAATGCCTCCTTCGAAGCGGCTCCACTCGGTTCGGAAACCTTCTTCGCCTCCTGTGCCGCAGCCTTCGCCGACGATGCCTGCACCGCGTTCGCCGCCTCGTTCAGACCGGCATTCCGCAACTGCTCCGCAACCGCATTCACCTTGCTCTCGAGCTTCCTCGCCTTCTCCGCCGTCGATCCCTCGACCGGATTCCCTTTCGGCGAAAACGCAAGGTCCCGCGCCACATCCTCGAACGCACGCTTCACCGCGTTCAACCGGTTCGCCGCCTCCGTCTTCGCAAGATCCTTCGACAACGATTGCACCGCGGCCGTGGTCTTAGCCGTATCCATGTTGCGATCCGCCACCGCTCGCAACGCACGGGATGCCTCAAGTCGCTGCGCCGCAGCCGCATTGTCCCCGTCCTGACGTCGCGCCTCCAAAGCCGCACTCGCATCCAACGCCTGCGCCTGCACCTCCAACCGCGCCGCCGCAAGATCCGCCTTCTGCTCCGCCGTGTTCGCCCGCATCACCCCCACCTCGTTCACATCTGCCAATGCCGCATCCAGCCCAGAAGCCGCCGTCCCATTCGATCGGGCCAACTGCTCCCGCGCCTGCTCCGCAGCCCGCTCCAACTGCGGTTGCACCGCACTCAATCCCCGAGCCGCATTCTCCAACGACCGATCCAACGCCTCTGCCGCACGTCCCCGCCCCGAAAATGCTTCACCCGTCGCCATCTCCTTCGCCAACGCTCCTCGCTGCCGCTCGATCTCATTCTTCAACTGCTTCACCTGCTCCTTGGGCCCGCCACGCGCATCGTCCGCAAGCGTCGCCAACCCCTCCTGCAGCGCCTTCGACGCCGCATCCGCTAACCCAAGCTTCCGCTGCGCCCCAGCAATCGGCGTTTGATCCTC
>CAZAZT010000008.1:10697-52818 GCA_964489645.1 uncultured Chthoniobacteraceae bacterium
TCGTGCTCCCCTCCTTCCCTGCTCGTGCAGGGTCCCCTCCCGAAGCAGGCTTCAACGCCGCCAAAGCCACCGCCATCGGCACAAGCTGCGCCCCTTCGCGCGCCGCCACAAAATCCTGGATCGCCTCCTTCGCCGCTTGGCTCTTCCCCGCCGCTCGCGATCCCTGGTTCGCTGCCAAACGTGAAGCTTCCAACGCCGCATCACGGTTCCCCTCCTTGATCGCCGCCGCCAACCGCGCAACCGTCTCCTCCAAGGGCTTCGTCCCCTCCGAAATCAATCGATTCAATCCCTCCGCCACCATCGCGATATCCTCAGCCCCCGACTTCGTCACCGGTTGCTTCAGCCCCGCCTCAATCGCCTCCGCCGCCTCCGCCGCTGCCGTTCGTGACTGCTCCAACCTCTTTGCCAACGATTCCAACGTCTGATCGCGCTTCGCCGGATCCGGTGCCCTCTGCTCCATCATCTGTCGAAGACTCGCCGCTGACTCTGCCACCTGCTTCGCCGCCCGATCAAACGCGTCCACCGCCTTTTGCACCTTCCGCTGAGCCGCCAACGTCGCGCTCTCCGAAGGCACCACCCCCACCGGCAACACATGGATCTTCACCGTCCGAGACTCCCCTTTCCCCCCACGCGCATCCTGAGCCATCAACCGTAACAACAACGTCGCACCTCCAGGTGGAACCTGCGCCGGCAAATTCCACTTCCGATCCACCTCCGCACGCTTGCCATCCAAAATCCCAAGCTCCTCGTCCACCCACCGACCCGCATCCACCTTCGTCTGCTGCACAAACCGTTTCAGCCGGAAATCCTCCACAACCGCCCCAGTCAGGCGGACCTCCGCGCCCGCCGGCAACGTCAAGTCGGTCTCCGGAAGATCCAAGGTCACCGCCGGCGGATTGTCAGTGACCACTCGTACCTCGTACGAAGCCGCAGGATCCGAGGAAATCCCCCACTCCTTCGAAATCGCACGCACCATGTACCGTCCGGAAGCCGACATCTGGAACGGAAAAACCACCCGATTCGCAGGCCCGCCCGACTCCACCGCAACCACCTGCTCCACCCCCGCTTTCGCGCCATCCTCCGCAACGAAGACCACCGAAACCTCAGTCACCCCCTCAGAAAAGCTCCCCTCCACACGCGCCGCCGTCCCCTGAACCGAAACAAGCGCCCCCTGCTCCGACTCATCCTGCACCACCTCTGAATCCAGATACTCCGGCAACTGATAACGCTTCACAAATCGCTGGATCACAGGCCGATCCCGGACAGACAACACGGTCTTCCGCGTCATCCCATCCCCCGCTCTCACCCGAAATCCAAGGTCCGCATCTCCCGTCAGGAGATGCGCGCGAAACCTGCCGCCACCCAAACTCTGCATCACCACAGGCGCCGCTCCATCGATCTGCACCACCGGCGGTTCATCGATCACACCATCCACCGCTACCGTCAAATCGAACTGCGAACGCTTCGCCACCGCTCGAACCGTCTCGGCAGGCTCCACCACCCGGATTCGCACTGCCGACAGACGTTCAAGGTTCAGGAAAGGTAACCCCACACGCAGCGCGCGGATGCCAAACGCGTCGCCAAGCCCCACCGCCAATGCAGAGATCACCAAGACCAAGAACGCTCCGCGCAACAGATGTCCGCGAACCAGCGCAACCGGCAAAAGCCGTCGAACGTCCACATGCTCCGCCAAAGCCGCCACCTCCGTCCGAACCCTCATCCGCAACTCCGCTCCCACCTCACCCCCCGATTCCGTCGACGCTTCCCCATACTGCAACTCCCACGCAGCAAGAAGGTCTCCCCTCAACTCCGGCGCCAATCGATCCACCACCGCCGCAACCCCTCTCTCATCGAGAGGACGGAACAAGCGCCCCCACCCAGCACGCCAACCCGCAAAGATGCCGCTGCCCCACGTGAAACACCCCAGCGTCCAGCGAACACCATCCGGTAGGAAGAACCTCCACTCCAACGCCGTAGCAACCAACAACACGAGCCCCGCCGCTGCAAGAGCCGCCGCGGTCCCGCACCAGAACTGTAAGGTCCGCCGCCGTGATTGGACCTCTCGAATCAACCCAACGATGTGCTGCTGCGATTCCATATCATCATCCTTTCTAAATCATCCCCAGTCGTTTACGCAAAATCCACTCCGCACCCAAAAGCGCCACAAGCACCGACAACCATCCGTAACTCGTCCACAAAACCGTCTCCGTCTCAAGCACCTCCCCGTCCGAGAACGGCCGGATCAGGTCCTCGATCCGCCCAAGCTCTTCTTCAAGAAGAAACGCGCCACCCGACGCCCCCGCGATCTCTCGCATCAACGTCTCATTCATCCGCAACGAACCCAACTCGCCCGCCCCAGAACCCTCCACCTCGAACCGCGCGCGCACCAAAGCCGAATCCCCCCCGATCGCCTCCACTCCAACCTCAAAGCTCCCTTCCGAATCCATCACCGCCCCCGCCCGATACACCCCAGGTCGCCCAGCTTCAGCAATCAATGGAAGCTGCGACAGACGGATCCCATCCCGGAACAACGACACCTTCGAGCGCGTCTCCAACACGGGGCGCCCAGCGTCATCCGTCAACTTCACCCGAAAATGGGCCGTATCCCCAGGCCGATACACCGGCCGATCCGAATCGATCGCGACGTTTTTCCCATTCGCAACGAACGGCGGCTCAGCAACCCAACCCACCAACTGGTTCCAGAAGCGATCGTGATGCACCCCTCCCACCTCATACCGCCACCGCCACGTCTCGTCCGACGCGAGATGCATCACGCGCCCCGCCCCAAACCGACGCGTCACCATGAACGGCACCTCGCCCGCAGGCCCCTTCGCAGCCATCAACACCTCCGCACCGCCCGCCTCGCGCACCACCGTGATCCGTCGCGGGGTCTGCAACTTGGACCACACATCCATGCCTCCACCAGACTCGCCGCCCAACGCCAACACAGGCGTCTCGCGCCCAGCCTTCCGCACCACCCACGACTCCGCCCCTTGAAACGCCTTATCCCCAGAATACTCCACAGGAAACGCCGCGCCCAATGGCCCCGAAAGCCACTCTTTCAAATGCCCCAGAACCCCTTCCATCAAGACCAATCCCGCCCCTCCCTTGGAGATGTGCTCCGCCAGTTGCGTAACCTCATCGCCACTCAACCAACCCGCCGGCACATCACCCAGCACCACAAGATCGTACTTCGCAAGAACCTCGCGCCCCGATGGATAAGTGCCAGCTCTCTCTCCTCGCTCCCAAGGGGATTTCGCTCCATCCCCCTCCGCACTTTTCAGCAACGCATTCACCTCCCACTGCGAATCACGCTCGAAAAGGTTGCGCAAATAACGCATGTCCCAGCGCGGACCAGAATCAAGGATGAGGATGGTCCGCTTCCGCTCGATCGCCTGCACCGTGAACTTCATCCGGTTGTTCCGCACCTCACGCTCACCCTTGAACGGAACCACCTCCACCTCGAAAAGCAGCAACCCCTGCGAAACCGAACGCCCACCCTCGCCCGCCAACAACGGTTCCACCGCAATCTCGAACGGCACCTTTCGAGAACCCGCATCCCCCGCATTCAACGTCTCCTCCCACACAACATCAGCCCCACGCCGGATCCGCACCCGATACTCCAAACCAGCTTTGACGTCCTCCCGAACCTGTACCGCACCTCGGATCCGGTCCTTCGCCGCAACCCGCAAAGGCGCCTCCAAACCCTGGACCGAAAGATCCGCGCTCCGCTCCACCCCTCCCACTCCCACCGCAAAAACCGGACTCTTCCGGTCACCCAACCTCCGTGATAACACCACCGGCGATTCGCCAACCTGATGCTGCCCATCCGACACCAAAACCGTCACCGAACGTTCGCGATCCTCCGAAGACGAAGCCTTCACCGCATCCAGATCCCGGGACAACGGCGCACCAAGATCCGTCCTCGCCCCAATCGCTTCCCCCAGAAAACTCAGCTCCGCATCCGTCGCAACCACCTCATCCGGAACAAGGAACTCTCCCGACCCATCCAACTTGCGAACCCGCAGATCGAAGCCCCCGCGCAAACGCCCCAACATCCCCTTCTCAGATCCTGTCGCCAACATCATCTGCAATCGTTGCCACCTCGGCGTGCTGCCCACCCGCTCCACCGCTTCCTTCGCCGCAGGGTTCCCGTCCAACGCCTTGCCCACCGCCGCCCGCACAATCTCCTCCACCTCCCCTAACACCGCCCGACCCACACTCGACATACGTTCCAACGGACTCGCCGCCGCCTTCTGCGCCGCCTCGTTCGCCATCCCCGCCAAACGCTTCAACGGATCGTGGAGCTCCCGATCAAAACGAGCAGAAAGGTCCCGTGCGACTCCCACACTCTCCAGATCCTTCCGCAAGGACTCACTCGTCTCCAACGCGCGATCCACCGTTGCCTTCTCGAACACACCTGACCGGGCACGATCAGCCATCCGACGGATCAACTCTTGCAACCGCAAAACCCCATCCTCCGAACGCGCAAGATGCGGCGCCACCGCCCCCTCAGGGATCCACCCCAATCGTGACGCGATGCGCGCCTTGCGCGCCGGCGCCATGTCCGGATCCGTGAGCTGCATGCTCTGGGATCCATCAATCAGGAAATTCAGGCGCGTCAGTGTCCCCCGCACCTGACGATGCTTCAACACCGGCCCGCCCAACATCAACACCACCAAGGCAATCACGAGACCCCGCATCCAAGGCAGCAACGTGGCCCACCCCACGCATCGCGCCCCAAGCACACGCCGGTACATCCAGAATCCCGCGCCTCCCAAAACGACCGCCGCCGCGCCAGCACTCCACACTCCCCAGTCACCCGCAAAATCCAACCGCGTCATCGCGCGACCTCCTTCCGAGCCTCGAACCGCCCCAACATGTACAACTCCGCGAACAACAACACCAAAAGCAACGCCAACAACGGCTTCCAGATCTCCAGACCCGCCGCCGACCGTCGCACCACCGCGTCAACACCCGCCGCGTCCTCCACAATCTCCCCCCCCAACTCACCCGCCACCTGCCGGATCTGCACATCATCCAATCGCTCCGGATCCGACTCTCGTATCCCTCCATTCACCGAATAGAAAATCGGTTCCCCACCGTCCACCGTCGCAACATGGAACCCCGGCGAGAGCCTCGGCTTGGACGCCCCAACCCACCGCAATCCTCTTCGCCCAGCAACCATCTCCTCACGCGCACCACTCGGGTCCGCAACCGCCATCAACGGCACATACCGCTTATCCGCCCGCTTCAACACATCCCCCATCGTCGCGACGGTGAGCGATTGCCCCACCTTCAAGTTCAACGGAGGCATCACGCCCGAAGCAAGATACGCCACCACCTGTTGCATCATCGGTACATAGAACGGTCGCATCGGGAAATTGCCCCAATCCGCATCCGCAGGGAACGCCGCTTGGATCACCACCCCATCGCCAAAAGCGCGCTCCACCAACAACGGACTCCCATCCTCCAATCGCAACGGAACCGATACCCCCTCCGGCAATGCATCCTCCAACCCCGCCAAACGATGCCACATCCGAAGATGCCCCCCGCGGAACACATCGCTCGCATCAAACATCGCGAACGCAGGATGCGTCATGCGCTGATCCGCAACCGTCATCGTCACGCCGCCACCCGCCGTCCCTCCTCGCACCTCACGATACGCCATCGGCAACCATCCCTTGCCACCGCGATGCGCATGGTCGCGATACCAGTTCAGGTCGATTTTATCCCCAGGAAAAACCAGCAGACCCGCACCCGACATCACCCGCTCCTCCATCTCGCGCCGAATGCTGTCCGCATGCCGAACATTCGTCAGAACCACCACCGTCGAAGAAGCCACCTGCTTTCCCGTAAGCCCCTCCAAACGCGCCACCGTCACATCGAACAGCCGAGGTCCCTTCACCGCACCCGTCTGCGCCAATAACGCGATCTCCAAGAAATCCGTCTCCCCCTGAAGCGGTTCATTCGATGGCTCCCCATTCACCAGCAACACCGGGATCGGATCCACCACGCGGATCGACGCAAACCGCTGATTATCCGCAACCATCGTGTCCGCATCCGTCACAACCTCCACCCGATGCGAACCCGCTCGATCGAACTCCACCGCAAAAGCCGACTGCGACCGCTGCCCCGCCTCCACCTGCACCGTGTCCGTGAACCGCTCCACCCCATCCACCTTCCAGATCACCTTGGCAGAACCGAACCCCTTCTTGCCGAACGCCTTCAGACTCGCCTTGAACTGAACCTTCCGACCCACAGGCACCGGAAGTGCCGTGAAATCCAACGCCTCCACAGCAAGGTTGTCGAACTCGCCACCTCCCACCGGCATCGAGAGGATCGTCGGAGCCACAGGCAATCCCCGCGCACGCTCCGCCACACGCGCACGCTCCGCCGCATCCTCCGCAGCCCAACTCGCACGCTGGAAATCAGACAGAACCGTCACCAACCGCATCCCGTGCATCATCCGGGTCCCCACCGTCACCGCCGCATCCACCGCTCCCGCCAAAGGCGCGTCCGATGCCGAAAATGTCAAGGTCTCCAAACGCCTCACCGCCCCCTGCAGATCAAGAGTGGGCGCAACAAACGGGTTCTCCGGATCACTCGGCAAGATCACCGCCACATCCGAACCTCGCGGCAACCCCCGGACCACACGCACCGCCCGCGCCCTCGCCTCCTCGATCATCCGCTGCCCACCACGCGCAATCGCCATGGACGCCGTATCGTCCACCACCAACACCATCGATACCCGACTCCCCCCACCCATCGCCGATCGCACCTTCTCCAGAACCGGACGCGCCATGCACAGCGCAAGCGCCATCGGCACCAAAATGCGCAACAGCAACAACAGCAACTCCTCAATCCGCGGACGACGCCGGTTCTCCTTCGCAGAAACCCGCAAGAACTGCATCGCCCCCCAACGCACCTGCCGAGCTCGGCTCCGATGTAAAAGATGGATCGCCAACGGAACTGCACCCGTGGCCAACCCACCCAACAAAATGGCGTTCAAAAAAGTCATGACACGTTACGCCCGCATCCTCCGCGTCAGGAACTCACCGAACACTTTCCCTGGCCCGATGTCCGTCGTCACCGGGATCAACTCCACTCGGTTCCGGCTCAACCCCGACTTCAACTCCTCCGAGAACCTCCGCAAATTATCCAGGTACAGACGCCGCACCGCAGCCGGCTCCGCATTCACCTGATCCGAAACGTCTTCCAACGATTCAAATCGGCTCCAAACGTCGAACGGGAAATCCACCTCATCAGGATCCATCACCTGGAACACCACCACCTCGTGATGCGCATGACGCAATGCGCCCAGCACACGCACCAAGTCCGCCACCTCACCAAAACAATCCGAGAACAGCACCACCAATCCCCTCGGCGCAATCCGTCGCGTGACCTCCTCGATCACATCCACCAACGCCGTCTCCCCACCAGGCGACGCCAACGCCAACGCCTCCGTGATCACGTTCAAATGACCAGGCCGCGAACGCACCGGGATGAACTCGCGAACCCGCGTGTCGAACGTCACCAACCCAACCCCGTCCTGTTGCTGGATCAACAACTGCGTGAAAATCGCCGCCAACACACGAGCGTACTCCCCCTTGCTCATCAACGCACGAGCACCCCGGTAATCCATCGATCCGCTCCCGTCCACCAACAGGTTCGCCCGCAAGTTCGTCTCCTCCTCGTACTCGCGGATGTAGAAGCGATCCGACCGCGCGAACACCTTCCAATCCAAACGCCGGATCTCGTCCCCCGCAACATACGGCCGATGCTGCTTGAACGCCACGCTGCTCCCCTTGTGCGGCGAACGATGCAACCCGTTGCAAAACCCCTCCAACACCTGCTTCGCCATGAACTGCAGCCACGCAGAACTCGCCGTGAAACCGGCAAGCTCCTCCTTCAACCGCACCCCAAAAAGGTCGTCCATCACAGCGCCAGAACGCGAACCTCGCTCACAGCAACGACCCACCACCCGGACGCGGCACTTCCTTCAGCACACGCGCCACGATGTCGTCCGATCCAACCCCCTGCGACTCCGCATGGAACGTCGGAGCCAGACGATGCCTCAACACCGGCGCCGCCAGCGCCTCAATGTCCTCAATCCGCACATGCGCGCGCCCCTTCAACAAAGCCCGCACCTTCCCCGCTAACACCAAACACTGACTCGCTCGCGGCCCCGCCCCCCACTCCACCTGCTCCTTCACGAACGCAGGCGCATCCGCCTCTCCCGGACGCGTCATCCGCACCAGATCCACCACGAAATCCAGCACGTGATCCGGCACAGGCACTTCCCGCACCAACCGCTGGCACTCCAAGATCTCGTCCCCCGAGATCACTTGCTCGATCTTGCCCGACCGCACACCCGTCGTCCGCGCCACAATCTCACGCTCCTGCGCCCGATCCGGATACCCCACTCGGATATGGAAAAGGAACCGGTCCTTCTGCGCCTCAGGCAATGGATACGTACCCTCCTGCTCGATCGGGTTCTGAGTCGCCAGTACGAAGAACGGTTCGTCCAACGTGTACGTCTTCCCCGCCGCCGTCACCGCGTGCTCCTGCATCGCTTCCAACAGCGCAGCCTGCGTCTTCGGCGGCGTCCGGTTGATCTCATCCGCCAACAGCATCTGCGAAAAGATCGGCCCTTTCTGGAACACAAATCGGCGCGCTCCCGTCGCTGGATCCTCCTGGATGATGTCCGTCCCCGTGATGTCCGCCGGCATCAGATCCGGCGTGAACTGGATACGGCGAAACGTCAGATGCATCGCCTCCGCCAACGAACGCACCATCGCCGTCTTCGCCAAACCCGGCGCACCCTCCAGCAAACAATGTCCCCCCGCCAGAACCGCAATCAACAACTGCTCAATGACCTCGTTCTGACCGACAATCACCTTCCCCATCTCCTCCGCGAGACGTTGGTGGGTGGATACAAGAAATGCGGAAGGATCGTTCATCGCTCCGGGGGGGGTGGGACTGCTCATAGTGTCACTCTGCATAAATCACGCGGGCCTTTCGAGGACGTTCGAACCCAATAACCCAGATCCAAAACCTGACCGCTCACGACCTTTCATCCCGATTGTGACGCAATCCAGATGCCGCACGCCGCGCGCCAGACAAAATCGGGGACCGAAACCACATGTTTTCATCCGATCACAACACCTTCGCATCATCTTCCGCCTCCCACCTCAGCCACCGCCCAATCCACCGATTCATCGAACGCTCGCCACATATTGTTCGTAGGCAGGGTGATCCCATGCGGATCCAAAAAGATCCCCACCCGCCGCGCCGGCGCAGCGCCCGTCGCCATCTCACTCCCCTTCTCGTACGAAAACCACACCGCCCGCCCAGGCTGCCCGCCCAGCGACGCATGCACCACTCCGCCACCCATCGGCCGCCCCCACCCCTTCAAGGCCCCCGTCAAACCCATGACCGAGCCCTTCAACACCCCGTTCAATACATGATCCCCCTCAATGGCCATCGAATCCGATGCATCATCCGTGAACCCCGACGTACCTCCGTCATCTCCGACCATTCCCAAAAACCGATAACCGTCCGGATCCAGACAGATCATCGGGACATCAAGCCCCGCCGCCGAGAGACGTCGGATCGCACCTTCACCCGCACCGTCCGCCATCATCGAAACCACCACCAACGCCCGATCGTGAAGGTCATCCAATCGGACCTCATCGAAATGCCGCACCTCCACACGGAACCCCAACTGCCAAAGACGCGAAACCACCAAGCGTTCCGCGATCAAACCCAACATTTTCAGCGCTCTCACCCGTTGCTTGAGATCTCCCGCACCAACAAAATCCCCCGCAGGCGCTGTGCGCGACGTCAGCACCAACACGCTGCCCGTCCGACTCCCCCGCACCTCGAAGGGATCACCGCCCCTCACAAATGCGCGGTTACCGCCCTCCACGGATTCCGACTCGCCCGAGCTCAGGTTCGTCAGACGCACCGACCCCTCGCTCACCCGCAACGCCGTGCGCCCATCCTTGGCCGCTAACGCGAACCGGGTGCCAATCACCGCCGTCTCCGCATTCGTCGTGCGCTGCCGCCACGGACGATCCTTCGGCTGCCGCAACGCCTCGATCTCAACAAACCCGCGCTCAATATCCAGAACACGCTCCCTCGGCCGACACCGCACCACCGTGTCAGGTCCCAAACCCACCAAACCCAATCCCTTCACCTCAATCTTGCCGCCCCCCGCACCAAGCGACCGCACCTCATCGCCCCGGCGTAAAACCTCTCCACTCCTCGCAACACGCAACCCATCGCGCGACTGAACCTCCACCCCCTCGCCCGACCCGATCACCCGCCCCCACCCGCCCGAACCCACGAGAAACCAAACCACTAACGCCGCAGCCACCGCAGCAATCGATACCCCATGCCGTCGGACACGCCGCAACCAGCCCTCTCCAGAACGACGCCCCGCAGCGACCAACCGACTCGCTCCAAGCTGGCTCAAACCCGCCTTCCCTTCCAAGGCAATGTCCAGGTTCGCGTAGTGAAGGTACAAGGCCCGGAGCTCACCATCGGTTCTCAGGGCTTCCAAAAATGCCTGTCGCTCCTCCTCCTCCATCCATCCCGACATGTACCGTTGGATGAGATCATGCGCAGAGTCACTCATACCATCCCCTCCTCTCGAACTCGCCTCA
This sequence comes from uncultured Chthoniobacteraceae bacterium, assembly GCA_964489645.1. Lineage (GTDB taxonomy): Bacteria > Verrucomicrobiota > Verrucomicrobiia > Chthoniobacterales > Chthoniobacteraceae > JBEEPE01. The sequence continues at coordinate 21,368 of CAZAZT010000008.1, forward strand.
GCACACACTCCATCAGCGCACGCCGAACACGGTGCAACCACTTGTAAAGCGACATGGGAGTTCGACCCAGTCGCGTTGCCAACTCATCCATCTGAACCTCCTTGGAGTAGGCCGACAAAAGCAGATCGCGATGGTTCGGATGGAGCTTCTCCAGACAATGGTCCAATGCAGCACGCTGCCCATCATGAGCTTCCGACAGACGCAAAGCATCCTCCGCCAACCGCTCCACCAACTCGTTGTCAAACACGTGCCGATCGCGATAACGACTCCGCATGTGTCGCGCGACCACATTCCGCGCAACGCCAAACGACCAAGCCTTGAAGTTCTCCGCACTCTCGAACTTCTGCCAAAGCACCAACAACACATCCTGGATCACCTCCGAGGCCATCTCCCGCGAGGGAACCAGCGATCGCACAAAAGTCCGTAAGACCGGTTCGCTCTCCGCATAAAGCCGGAGAAACGCCGCCGTCCTTTCGTCGTTAGGTGATGGATCCATCATGTCTCGTCATTCTCGTCGCAGTCCTCCCTCCCATTTGCCGCATTTTCCCCGCCTAACCCAGACATTCACCCAGCCTCTCGCGCGCATCCTCAAAACGCGCAGTGTCTTGTGCGCGACGGCGCCAAATCTTCACCCCAGCAGATGTCGCGTCCTCCGCATCCTCCAACGCTCACGCCAAGCCCGCGTGGTGCAGTTTTTGCACCCCCCTCCCACATGCCCCTCATCCTCCCGGCCCTCACCCTCTTCCTCGCGCTCGCACTCCATGCATCCGCCCAAACCCAAGCACCCGCGCGAAAGGATCCGCCCCTCGTCCAAGTCATCCCCGAACCCCGCAACAACCTCAGTTTCCTCATCCAAGGGACCAAGGTCCTCGGACTCGATGGCGGCACCAACATGCGGCGCCCCTTCCTCTACCCCGTGCTCGGCCCGTCAGGCCTCCCTCTCACACGGATGGGACATCCCCACGACCCCATCAGCCATTCACACCACAACTCCATCTGGATCAGCCACAACGATATCGCGGGAACCTCGTTCTGGGCAGACAACGGAGGCACCATTGAAACCGTCCACATCTCCCGTCTCACCGACACGAACGAATACTGCTCCGCCGAACTGAAGGCACTCTGGAAAGATAAAGCAGGCAACACCCTGCTCACCGAGAACCGACGCATCACCCTCACTCCCCTCCCCGCGAAAGAACCACGTCCATCAGGCACCCCCAAATCGTTCACCACCACGGATCTCTGGCGCATCGACATCGACTCCGAACTCATCACCGCGAAGGATCCCGTCCCCATCGGTTCGACCCCGTTCGGTTTCCTCGGCGTTCGCATGGCAAAAACGATCGGGGTCCACGACGGGGGAGGTCGGATCACCAACTCCGAAGGGGGCATCAATGAAGACGGATGCTTCCGGAAACCCGCCCGTTGGGTCGATTATTCCGGCCCCGTCACGCGCGAGACCGACGAAGGCATCACGCTCATGGACCATCCAAACAATCTCCATCACCCCGTCGAGTTCCACGTCCGCAACGATGGCTGGATGGGGGCAGCAACCACCTTCCGCGGAACACACACCATTCTCCCCGACCACCCCCTGAGACTACGTCACGGCCTTCTCATCCACACCGGCGCAGCCAACCCCGAACTCATCGAACGTGAGTGGAAACGCTTCGCCAACACCACCTTCGAACCTTTCGGGAAAAAGAAACCCTGAGTCAGGCACATCGCGAAGCTTGTGACCCTGCCCCACGTCCAGCTATCAACGCTGCAACGCAATCCATCCGCCCCAACCGGGCCAGAAAACCATGCCTCTCAACCCGCTCATCATCGCCCCCTCCATCCTCGCCTGTGACTTCGGCAGACTCCACGACGAGATCCGGTCCATCGAGGCCGCCGGGGGTGACTGGCTCCACATGGACGTCATGGACGGACACTTCGTCGACAACATCTCCTTCGGCCCTGCCTTCGTGGACGCCGGCGCAGTCGTCGCCACCAAGCCTCTCGACACACACCTGATGGTGTGTCGGCCCGACCACTACCTGCCGCGTTTTCTCAAGTCCTCACGCAACATCACGATCCATGTGGAAGCCGATTGCGATGTCGCCGCCACCCTCGCTGCGATCCGCCATGCCGGCTGCTCCGCAGGGCTCTCGCTGAAACCAGGCACCCCACTTTCATCCGTCGAACCTTTCCTCGATCAGATCGACCTGCTCCTCATCATGACCGTCGAACCCGGCTTCGGCGGACAACCCTTCATCCAGGAGATGCTACCCCGCATCGCAGAAGCAGCACGACTGCGCGACGAACGGGATTTGACCTACCGACTTGAAGTCGACGGCGGCATCACCACCTCGAACGCAGGTGCCTGCGTGAAGGCAGGCGCTGACACCTTGGTCGCAGGCACATCCGTCTTCCGCGCACCCGATCGCGCAGCCGCGATCCGCACGCTCCGAGAACTCCCTCGCTGATCACGCGAAACGTTCCGCTCAAGCATCTGAGCGGGCATCCAATCGCCTCCCCGCATCCACCGCCAAGGCACTCAACCCCAGCGTCAAGAAACCCAACGCGCACAGGAAAAACGTCTCGCGCCAGTCGGCGCAGTGCCAACGGCTCGCGATCAACACCGGGATGACCTTCGCGATCAGCGAGGCCCCAAGATTCCCCCACATATTGACCCACGCCATCGTCGAAGCGACTCGCCCCCCGCCGATGTCTTGCACCATTCCCCAAATCGAGGGCGTCACCGAATCACTCGCAAACGCAACAAGCCCGCACGCCGCCACAACCCAACCCGGCCCCGGTAAAAATGGAGCGACCCCGTAACACAGCGCCGCACACACCCCACCCGTCAACATAGGCAACCGCCGCCCCCATCGAACCCCGAACCGGCGCACGCAAAAATCTCCGTACCATCCCCCAGCGATCATCCCCGTCATCCCGAACGCAAGCGCCCACGAGATCCACGTCCCCGAAACCACCGGGTCCACCCCATGGACCTCACCCAAATAGCTTGGAAGCCAGGTGATAAGGAACGCCCACCCCAGGTTCATCCCGATCGCGCCCACGTTGAAAATCCACAACCCGCGATCGGTCAACAACGCTCGCCACGGCACCGAAACCTTCACACCACCAGCCACCGCACGATCACGCTCGTCCTGTACCCCCTCGGACGTCGGCGAATCCCGCAACACACGCCAACCTGCGAACGCGAGAATCATCCCAGCCAACCCGTACACCCAAAGCACCGGCCGCCACCCTTGGAAACGGGCGATCGCCCACGCCGTGAAACCAAGCGCCAACGCGTTCCCGATCCGACCACCCATCGCCACCAACCCACTCGCACGCGCTCGACCCACCGTCCCAAACCACGCCCCAACCAACCGTGTGATCGCAGGATACGCCCCCGCCTCCGACAACCCGCACGCCATCCGCACCAACACCAAAGCCGTCAATCCCTGCACCCAACCGGTCAAGGCCGTGCACACCGACCAGAACACCACATAGATCACCAGCATACGACGTGACCCAAATCGGTCAGCCAGCCACCCCGCTGGCATCTGACCGAGCGCATACGCCAAGAAAAAGGACGACATCACGGAACCCACCGCCGCCTTATCCAAGGCCATCTCCTGCTGAAAACTCGCCGACTGAACCACCGCGCCCATGCACGTCCGATCCAAGTACAAAAGGAACGCCTTGGACATCGCCACCGCGATGACCGCACGTTGCATCGTGCTGAACCGCCCAGATTGTGCCGTGGCCTCAACCATCACAGTGGATCCCCATCAGTTCGGCTCGCCCATGGTATCGGATCAGAGGTTGCGCTCCAAAAAGCGGAGAACGTTCCCGCTGAAAATCCCCTCGATGTCCCCCTCCGAATATCCCCGCTTCCGTAAGTCCCCACCAATCGTCCGGATATCCACAATGCTATCCAAATCCATCGGCGTCTGTTCCGTCCCAAACCCCCCATCCAGATCCGTCCCAATGCACACATGTGACGCATTCCCAGCGATCTGGCAGATGTGGTCGATGTGCTCACAGATCTTCGCGATCCGCAGATCGAACTCCTGCGGCGTCGAACGGCGATACGCCCACCCATGCACCATCATGATCGCATCAAACGCCATCCCGATCACCGCGCCCCGTTCCACCAACCGCCCGATCTGGGCATCCGTCAACTGCCGATTCCAATCCGCCAACGCCCTGCAGTTGTGGTGACTCGCCCAAACCGGCCCCGAAAAACGGTCCAGCGCGTCATCGAAACTCTCATCACATAAATGTGTCGCATCCAGGATGATTCCCAACCGCTCCATCTCTCGGAGCAACTCGCGCCCCTTCTCGGTCAGCGGCCCAGAATCGTCCGTTCCATGCCCGTAAATGCCCGGTCCGTAATGCACAGGCCCAAGCGCCACCAACCCGTCAGCCCGAGATCGCTCCAAGTGCTTCCAACTCAAAATCGAATCCGCTCCCTCCAAACTCAGCAAGTAGCCGATCGGCAATCCCGCCGCCGTCGCGTCATCCGCGCCCCTCCACAACTCCGCATGCGCCCTCACCTCCGCCGCCGTCCTCAACTGCCGCATCTGCCCGATCTCCTCCATCGCACGATAATAGGCCAACTGACCCTGCGTTTGAGCCCACGCCTGCTGCGGACTCCGCCACCCCGGTAACTGGTGGAACTTCGGGGAATACCTCGCGATCTGTGTCGCAACAATCACCCCGATGCGTCCGCGACGAAGCTCCGGAAAACACACCGTGTTACGTGTCCGATGCACCACCCCGTCCGTCAGGAACAGTTCGGAGCGCCGTATCTCCTCGAGTGACAAGGTCTGATCGCGATTGAACTCCATGGCGTTCATGGAGATGTCCAAGTGGATATCGATGATGAGGTTGGGATTCATAGAGAGAGAAATCGCGTCTCCGCATCCAGCGGATAGACCGGACGCATCACTTTCGCAAATGGCAGACCCGCCACGTTTCCAGAGCATGGTCCCGGAACATCCGCCCAGATCTGCGCCGTCGCAATCGGGTCATAGGCTCGCCGATGCGCCACCGCCGCCTTCACTCCGATCACCCGAAAATCCAGCGGCTCAATCCCTTGGCTCCGCCATTGCCCAAGATCGAACGGGGGCGTCTTGCGGGAAGTCAGGAGAACCGTCACCCCCTCTCTCCTCACCACTGCGCAACGCCCCATGTCAAAAAAGTCCCCGCTCATCGACGCCAGATGGCTGTTGGGATCCTCCAACCGGAATCGTCCATCCCCCTTCCTCACAACCTCATACACCCCTCCCACCGGCCGCCCACCTAACTCGCTCCCACGCCCGCCCACCTCCAACTCCACCTCGCTCCCGTCGGTCGCCGCCCAAACCCTCTCAACCGACAAAGGATCATTCAAAGCGACCACGGCCCCCGAGACCTGCCACTCCAAAAACCAACCGAGTAGCCCCGTACCATCCCCTGGCGCTCCGCCTCCAATATTGTCAGCCTGCTCCGCGACCACCATCAACCCGCGTCCCGCCTGAAGATGCTCCGTCACCAAACGACGCACATCCTCCTTCGGCAGATCCATCGCAAGCCCCTGCGCCCGCATCGAAAACGCAACGCCCCCGATCCGGTCCGCCACCACCTGAGCAGCCGACACATCCGATGACACCACCACCACGCTCACCCCCGTGTCAGGAGTGTCCGCATACGCGTAACCCGCGCAAATGCTGACCGAATCCGCCTCGCCAGCGGCCTCCGCAGCACGCGCCAACGCCTCAAGCGTTCGCATCGGATTCGCTGCCGTCCCAGTGCCACTCGGTGGCCAGATCACCGGGACTCGGCAGCGCGCCATGCTCAAACGCCGCCCCGCACGCATCGCATCATCCATCAACTGAACCGCGCGCACCGCCGACTCACGGGCATCAGTGTGCGGATTCTCGCGGTAACCCACCAAGCCGTTCGCGTGCGCACGCATCCGCTCGGAAAAGTTCGCGTGCAGGTCGAACACCCCGAAGACAGGCAGCGATGCACCCATCCGCCCTCGCATCCGCTCCAACAACTCCCCCTCAACATCCGCGATTCCCTCACAAACCATGGCCCCGTGGAGAACCAAGAAAACCCCATGGAACTCACCCGCGAGATGAGGCTCCAACGCGTTCCAAAAACCTTCGAACACCTCGCGCTCCACCATGCCGCTCGGCGTCGCACGCCAATCGATCGCCGGCACCACATCCCACCCCAATCGCAACGCCTCCGCCAACGCCCCACCCAACGGTGAAGCATCACCCGCAGTCGCCATCAATCGATCCCCATCCCGCCGCTCAAAAGAATCCAGCCCCGTGCGCTCACGCAAAAAGGTGTGCGTCTCGTGAAAAAGCCCTGCGATCAGGATACGCGGCTTCATCCCACACCTCAGGCTTTTGCCCACTCCGACGCGTGTCGCGCCATCGCCTTTTCACTGCGTTGTAACGCCTCCGCAACCTCCTCCTCGCGATGGGCCAGACTCAGGAACCACAAACCACGCTCGATGGCCCGGACCCCAGCCTCCAACAGGCACCGCCTCAAGTGCGCCCACCGCGGAGCATCATGGCGCCGCACGTAATCTCGGTAATCCTTCACCGGCCCCTCCTCCGCACCCGGCTTCAACATCACCGAATGGAAGACCAACCCCGGACCCTGCGGCCTAAGCGGTACACCATGCCGCAACGCCATTTCCTCCAACCCTTGCATCAGCTGTTTTCCCAACCGGATCAACTCCGTCGGATGCTCCCGACCGCGCGTCACCACTTCGTCCAAGCACCAACGCGCCGCCGCCAGACACAGCGGGTTCCCGTTCAACGTGCCCGCATGCACCACCTCACCACTCAACACCGTCCGAAATGAACTCTCCTTCCCCACCAACGCCGCAAAGGGCAACCCGCCCCCAATCGCCTTGCCCAAGATCGTCAGGTCTGGCTCGAACCCGTAAAACCCTTGCGCACAACCCGCTCCGAAACGGAATCCCGTGATCGTCTCGTCCGCGATCATCATCATCCCGTCCCGATCACACAGCTCGCGGATCGTCGCGACCATGCCGTCATCCGGCACGATACAGCACGTGTTACAAAGGACCGGTTCGAAGATGATCGCCGCAATCTCCCCGCGATGCCGGTCCACCATCTTTCGCAAACGTTCCGGATCGTTCCAAGGGACCACCAAAAAGGTTTCCAAAACCCCAGGGATCACCCCCTTGCTCGGATGCAACCGCGCCGGGTCGTCCTCCGTTCCCCAAGCATCCGCAGGCGGCGCAAACCCCACCAAACCCTCGTCCGCCCACCCGTGATAGTGCCCCTCAAACTTCAGGATTTTTGGACGCCCCGTGTGCGCACGCGCAATCCGTAACGCGGCAGTGACCACCTCCGTCGCCGAACTGTTGAACCGGACCCGCTCCGCCCCAGGGATCATCCGCTGCAATCGCTCCGCCACCTCGATCTCCAACTCCGATTGCGCAGCCCAATGCGTCCCCAACCGCGCTTGCGCCGCAATCGCATCCGCCATCCCCACCGGCGCATGTCCATACAAGATGGCCCCCTGCCCGATCTGGAAATCCAGGTACTCATGCCCATCCACATCGTGCAACCGAGAACCCTCGCCTCGCTCAAAGTACAGTGGAACAGGCACCTCCATCTTTCGGATGCCGCTGTTCACGCCCCCAGCGATGCATTGTTGCGCCCTCCGGAAAAGGGCTTCGGACTTCGGGAACGGATGCGATTCGGATGCGGTCGACATGGGAAAAGATGCGGGACTCACCACCAAGCAGTTTGGATTCCCTCGCCTCCGCGCCGCCCCTCCCAGTCTCTTCTCGACACAGAAAGCGTCCGAAAGAGGCGAATCAGGGACACACGGTTGTTGGCTCGACCAATCGCCTGTCACGCGATTAAGTCCCACACCGTAACCACACATCGCATGCGTTCCCTCCTCCTCTCAATCGCCCTGTTCGGATCCGCACTCTCCGCGGCACCCGTCACCCTCACCCTCAACGATTTCACCTCCCTCAACGGGGATAAACCCGCCTCAGGCTGGACCACAGAATCCGACGGGATCATCCATCTTTCCGGCAAAGGTGCAGGCGCGTTGATCACCAAAGACGAGTACTCCGACTTCCAACTCGAATGGGATTGGAAGCTCGGTCCCAAAGGCAACAACGGCATCAAGTTCTGGGTCACCAAGGTCGGTGGGAAAGAGTGGCTGGGCATCGAGTACCAGATGATCGATGACAGCGGCCATCCCGACGGACTCCGCGGCGGTTCCCACTCCACTGCATCCATCTACGACATCAAAGAACCCACGGCTGACAAGGCGCTCAAGCCCGTCGGTGAATGGAACCACAGCAAGATCATCGTCAAAGCCGGCAAAATCGAACACTGGCTCAACGGAAAGCTCGCCTGCGAAGCCGACACCACCACCTCCGAATGGAAAGAGCGCATCGCCAAGAGCAAGTTCAAGAACAAGGAGGGCTTCGCCCCCGGCAAAGGACGGATCATGCTCACCGAACACGGTGACGAAACGTGGTTCAAGAACCTCAGCCTCACCAAGAACTAAGCGGTTCCCTTCCGCCTCTGGCCCGGAGATTGCCCCACGCAATCCCGGGCCCTTTTTTTGAGCCCGACATCGCACCACTCCCCCCCGAAATGAAACGCACCCTTCTCCTCCTCCTCACGCTCGCCTCCCCGCTCGTCGCGCAAGACGACCTTTCCGTGCTCAAACCGCTTGCCGACGGCACCTCCCCGGACGCGGCATTCGAGAAATGGCTCTTGAAGGACTTCGCAAAGCTCACCGCCGCGCGTTCATCCAAACTGGATAAAGCCATCCCAAGCAAAGCAGCCTGTACCCAGTGGCAAGCCGAACGCCGATCCTTCTTCCTCGATCGCATCGGCGGTCTTCCAGAACGCACCCCTCTCAACCCTAAGATCACCGGGACCCTCAAGGCACCCGGTTATCTCGTCGAAAAGATCCTCCTCGAAACCCGCCCTGGCTTCCACCTCACCGGCAACCTCTATCTCCCAGAGACCCCCGCACCATGGCCCGCTGTGCTCGTCCCATGCGGCCACAGTCACGACGGGAAAGCCGCAGGCCAGTACCAGCTCATCTCAAAACTTCTCGCGCGCAACGGCATGGCCGCCTTCTGCTACGACCCTATCGGACAAGGCGAACGCTACCAACTCCTTGCGAAGGAAGCCAACCGCTCCACCTTCGAGGACGCGCCACAGGTGAAAGTGCCGCATCCAACCGCACGTTTCCTCTGCATCACCGAACACACCCTCACCACCATCAGCTCCACACTGGTCGGCTCCAATGCCGCTCAGTTCCGCATCTGGGACGGCATGCGCGTGATCGATTACCTGCAGTCGCGATCCGACATCATCGCCGACAAGATCGGTTGCACCGGTAACTCCGGCGGAGGCACCGAAACCGCCTACCTCATGGCCCTCGACGATCGCATCCTCGCCGCTGCACCCGGTTGCTACCTCACCTCATTCAAAAAACTCGTCGAACAACGCGGACCACAGGACGGCGAACAGAACATCTTCGGCCAGATCGCGTTCGGCATGGATGAAGCCGACTACTGCATCATGCGCGCCCCAAAACCGACACTCATCTGCGCAGGCACCCGCGACGTCACATTCGATTTCTCCGGGACCATGGAGGTCTTCAGCGAAGCGAAACGCTTCTACTCGCGACTGGGCTTCCCCGAGCATCTCGATATCGCCGCACCCGATGCACCCCACGGATTCACGCTCCAACTCCGCGAAGCCGTCGCTCGATTCATGAGCCGTTGGCTGTTGAACAAAGACGTCGAGATCCGCGAGATCAAGGACCTCCCCGATACCTTCGATGATGAGTCGCTCCGCAGCCTCTCGAAACCCGATTTCACCGCGGACGACCTCCAGGTGACCTCCAAAGGCCAGGTCCTCCTCGAGGACAACGAACGAAGCGTGTTCCAGATCAACGCCGAGACCGCTGCCGCCCTCAAAGCGAAACGCCCGCGCCCCTCCATCGACACCCTGCTCTCAACGACCGGAGCCAGCAGCACCCTCAACGCACCAATCGTCCGCGAAACCGAACGCATCAACCGCCCAGGCTACGCCATTCGCAAACTCGAACTCACCATCGAGGACGATTTCAAGATCGGCGCGCTCCTCTTCGTGCCCGCCCAGTCGGACGGATCAGGCGTCCTCCACCTGCACCCGCGTTCCATGAAGGCCGATGCAGACGAAGACGGTCCCATCGAACGCCTCGTCCAACGCGGCACCACGGTCCTCGCCGCCGAACTGCGTGGCATCGGCGAGACCGCCACCGGACAACGCAGAAAAGCCTGGGGAAACGGGAGATTCGGACAGGGAAACCTCGAGATCCTGACCGCCTACCTCATGGGCAAAAGCTACGTCGGCATGCGAACAGACGATGTCCGAGCATGGGCTTCCGTGCTGAAACAGCACGCGAAGCATCTCACGGTCATGGCCCAAGGCGAAGCCGCGATCCCCACGCTCCACGCGGCCGCAATCGATCCCGAACTTTTCACCCGCGTCCGTCTCCGCAACATCCTCCCTGATTGGGAAACCGTTGTGAAAGCCGGCGATACGCACGACCAGACCGTCAACATGGTGCACGGCGTTCTCAAACACTACGACCTCCCCGATCTCATCGAGATGGCTGGCCCCGACAAAGTCCTGATCCAATCGCCCGCCCAACCCTGATCCCGAACTTGCATCCCCATGCTTCACCCCACCTTCAGCAAACGCTTCGTCGTCGCTCACGCGCTTGTCGCGATCGCATTGAGCTTTTCCCTTCGCTCCATCGCAAGTGCCGGCCCGACAAAGCCCAAGACCAATGTCCTCTTCATCCTTGCGGATGACCTCGGTTACTCCGACTTAGGCTGTTACGGCGGGGAGATCGATACACCAAACCTCGATCAACTCGCATCGAATGGACTGCGCTACACCCGCTTCTACAACACCGCAAGATGCTGGCCCTCCCGCGCCGCAGCGCTCACCGGATTCTACGCACAACAAGTCCACCGAGACGCGCTGCCCGGACTCGGCGGCGGCGGACAAGGCACCCGACAACGCTGGGCGCGCCTGCTCCCCGATCTTCTGAGCCGCAACGGCTACCGCTGCTACCACAGCGGCAAATGGCATATCGACGGGAAACCTTTGGAGAACGGCTTCAACCACTCCCTCGTCCTCGGCCAACAGAACGATTACTTCTCCATCAAAGGGACCACCCTCGACGACCAACCCGTCACCACGGAAACCCCGCCGAACTACTACGCCACCACCGCGGTCGCTGACCACGCGATCCAATGCCTCCAACAACATCACCAAGAACACCGGGATACCCCGTTTTTCCAGTACGTCGCATTCACCGCACCGCACTTCCCTCTCCATGCGCGTCCAGAGGACATCGAGAAATACCGCACACGCTACCTCTCAGGTTGGGACGCCCTCCGCGAGGCTCGATTCAAGCGCATGTCATCCCTCCAGATGACCCACACCACGCTCGCTCCAGCCGATCGCCGGACCGGGCCACCCTACCGTTTCCCAGAGGCTTACAAAACCCTCGGAGCCGGTGAGAGCGAACTCCCACTTCCTTGGGAGAACCTGACGTCCGAGCAACAGAACTTCCAAGCCACCAAAATGGCCATCCACGCAGCCATGGTCGACCGGATGGACCAAGAGATCGGTCGTATCCTCGCCCAACTGCGCGCAATGGATCGCTGGGACAACACGCTGATCCTCTTCGCCTCCGATAACGGCGCCAGCGCAGAGATCATGGTCCGAGGGAATGGTCACGACCCTTCGGCTCCTCTTGGCAGCGCAAAGACTTACCTCTGTCTCGGCCCTGGATTCTCCACCGCTTGCAACACCCCTCATCGGCTCCACAAAACGTGGGTCCACGAAGGGGGCATCAGCACCCCGCTCATCGCGCATTGGCCCGCAGCCATCAAACAGGGGGGACGAATCCGCGAAAATCCAGCCCACCTCATCGACATCGTCCCCACCGTCCTTGATGCCACTTCCGTCACCCGCCCCGTGAAATGGGAGGACATCGCACTGCCCCCCGCCCCAGGGATCAGCCTGGTTCCCTCCTTCACCTCGGCACACGCCACAAGTCGCCCACCCCTCTGGTGGTTGCACGAAGGGAATCGCGCGCTCCTTCACGACGGTTGGAAAATCGTCGCTCGCAAGGACCATCCTTGGGAACTCTACCGCACCATCGACCCGTCATCAAAATCGGACGATCGTGCCGAAAGCCATGATCTGGCGTCATCTCAGCCGGATAAAGTGAACGAGCTCTCCGCCATCTGGGAGAAGATGACCGAATCCTTCATCGAACTTGCGAGACCCACCGCTCCCGCCGCGCCCCCAAAGAAGGGATCCAAACAAAACCTTTGATCCGCCCTTCCTGAGCCAACTGTGTCCACGCAATCGATCACCTCAACGCCCGTCCACATGCGCCTACTTCCCCTTCTCCTCATCCCCCTCCTCATCGCTCCCGTCCACGCGAAGCCCGAGTTCCAGTACCAATCCGGATCGATCCGCGTTCCCGTCCCTTCAGCCGCCGAACCAAAGACCCCGTTCGGCCCAGATTCCATCCGAGCAGCCACGCAATACCTCGAAGCAGGTGCTCTAAGCTGGGTGCGCGAGAAGAACTGCGTCAACTGCCACACCACTGGCCCCTACTTGAGCGAACGCCCCGCCCTCTCTCACCTGCTCGGAAAGCCCACCCCGGAGATCCTCGCAGATTTCCTGAAAGGCGTTCCCGAACGTCCATCCGCACAAACCGAAACCGAGAAAGACGGCCACCGCTACTACCCAGGATCTTGGACAAGCATCTGGCGCTCCCTCGGCCTCGCTGAATGGGACCGCCATGTGAACCAGTCCCTGTCCGCCCATACCGATCGCTCACTCCGCGACATGTTCGAGCGACAATCCGAGAACGGATCGTTCGTCAGCTACGGTGAGGTCGAGATCCCGCACATCACCACCGACTTCGAACTCACCCTCCAAGCCGCTCGCGCCGTCGTGGCAGCCCCGAAATGGCTGGAATCCCTGTCAGACCAACCCCTGATCGAAAAGGTCTCCCGGATGAAAAACTGGTTAAGCAATGCCCTCCCGAAGAACGACTTCGATCGCATCCTCCGACTCCAACTCGCAGTTTATTTCCCAGGAACCGTCAGCGCCGCGCAGCGCACAGAAGCCCTCGCAATCCTCACCAACAAACAACATCCCGACGGAGGTTGGAGCACCCGGGACATGTCACCAGTACGCGACTGGCACTTCAAGATGAGCGACAAAGTCACCTCCCTCATCAACGGGTTGCCTGACGCGGACAAGCCCGAGAGCGACGCTTACATGACCGCCCTCGCCATCGTTCTGCTCCGTCAGGCGGACGTTCCCGCAGCAGATCCACGCATCCAGAAAGGGTTGGACTGGTTACGGAGCGAGCAACGTGAAACCGGCCGTTGGTGGATGCACTCCCTCTACCGCGGCAACTACCACTACACCACCTACATCGCCACCATGCAGGCCCTCAAGGCGTTCGCTCTGTGCGACGCATTGCCGATACCGACGCGCGAATGATCCCACAAAAGCACAGCCCAAGACCGTGGCCCGTCTTTTGCACTCAACGAACCATGCCCCTCCTCCCCAAACACCTCGTGGTGACGGTCGTCACCACACTCGCCACCTTGCTCTTCGCCCATGCCGAGGAGCCCCTGAAACCTCTGAAAGCTGGGATCATCGGTCTCGACACCTCCCACGTGCCCGCTTTCACCAAGCTCTTCAACAATCCCAAAGCCGATGGCGACCTCGCAGGGATCACCGTGACCACCGCTTACCCCGGCGGAACCGATCTCCCCGCAAGTGCGAACCGGATCGCGAACTTCACTGAACAGGTCCGCAAGATGGGCGTCGAGATCGTTGACTCCATCCCCGCCCTCACCGCAAAAGTCGATGTCATCCTCCTCGAAAGCGTTGACGGCCGCATCCACCTCAAAGAAGCCAGCGAAGCGTTCAAAGCGGGTAAACCTGTCTTCATCGACAAGCCCCTTGCAGGCAACCTTCCCGAGTGTGTCGCGATCGCAGAACTGGCAAAGCGTCATAACGTGAAATGCTTCACCAGTTCCTCCTCGCGTTTCGGTTCTGACCTGGTCGAACTCATCGGGAACGACGAGATCGGCGACATCATCAGTGCATCCACATGGGGCCCATGCTCCTACCAATCCGGAACGCCAGACCTCTTCTTCTACGCGATCCACGGCATCGAATCGCTGTTCACCCTCATGGGACCCGGATGCACCTCCGTCCAACGCACCAAGACCGCCTCAAATGACCAAACCGTCGGCACATGGGCCGATGGCCGCATCGGTACCTACCACGGCATCGTGAAAGGGAAATCGGAGTTCGGCGCCATCGTGTACGGTTCCAAGTCCGTTCGATCGGGCGGCAAGGTCATCAGCTACGAAGCCCTTTGCCGCGCCATCGGGCGCTTCTTCCGCACCGGCACACCCCCCATCAGCCTCGATCAATCCCTCGAGATCATGGCGTTCATGGAGGCTGCCGACGAAAGTCAGCGACAAGGCGGCAAACCCGTCTCCGTACCAGACACCCTCGCGAAAGCCCGAACCGAAGCCCAAGCCCTCCTCAAATAAACGGACCATGGACATCTCCCGTCGCCACTTCTTCGAACGCTCCGTCTTCCTCGCCGCATCCGCCGCGCTGTCCCGCGAGGCCCACACAGCCGCACCAGCATCCAGCCCCGTCACCACGCCGCCCTCCAACACGCTCCGCGCAGCGATCATCGGATGCGGCATCCGCGGCAAACAACACGCAAAGGAGATCGCTCGGATGCCAGATGTGGCCATCACCCACATCTGCGATCCCGATCTCGACCGCGTAGATGAACTTGCCGCCGTCATCAAAGACCTCGGCCGACCCGACCCCGCCAAGTTCCAAGACCTGCGCCGCGTCTTCGACGATCCCTCCGTCGATGTCGTGTTCATCGCAACCCCCAACCACTGGCACTCGCTCGCCGCCATTTGGGCGATGCAGGCTGGAAAAGATGCGTACGTCGAAAAACCGGTCAGCCACAACATCGTCGAAGGCCGTCGCATGGTCGAAGCCGCACGCAAACTCGCGAGGATCTGTCAGACCGGAACCCAGAACCGTTCCCGAGGCGGATTGGCTGAGGCCGTGCGCTACATGCACGAAGGCAAACTCGGGGATGTCCGCCTCGCAAAGAGCATCATCTATGGAGGACGCGGCTCGATCGGCGGTCCCGTCGAATGCCCGATCCCCCCAAGATGCGATCACAACCTCTGGGCTGGCCCCGCACCGCTCGTCGTGCCGAAGCGCGCTCGATTCCACTATGACTGGCACTGGATGTGGGAGACCGGAGGAGGTGAGATCGGGAACAACAATGTCCACTCCCTCGACATCTGCCGCTGGGGCCTCGGGGTGAACGGGTTGTGCAACAAGGTCGTGAGCTACGGCGGTCGCCTCGGCTACACCGATGTCGGTGATACACCCAACACACAAGTCGCCCTGTTCGACTTCGGTCAAAAGACCATCGTCACCGAAACGCGCGGACTGAAATCCGAACCCTTCCACCCGAAGATCAAGTCCATGTGGTTCTTCTACGGCAGCGAAGGCATCATCGCGGATAGCCATCTATTCGACCGAGAAGGCACTCTCATCCGCGCTTTCGAAGGCACTTCCGAAAACCACTTCGCGAACTTCATCAAAGCCGTCAGGTCGCGCAACTCGGCCGATCTCAAAGCACCCATCCTCGAGGGCCATCTCTCCACCGCGTTGTGCCACCTCGCAAACATCTCATACCGGCTCGGTGAAAAGGCGGATCCCGTCGCGCTCCGACGCGCCGTCGAAGCTGCGCCAAAAGAGAGTCGTTCCAGCGAGACGCTCGAGCAAACGCTGCAACACCTCCAGTCCGTCGGAATCGATCTCACCAAGACCCCGATCACTCTCGGCCGATCGCTCTCGCTGAAACCCGGCTCCGAGCGGTTCGCCGATTGCCCTGAAGCAGACGCACTTCTCGGCCGCGAATACCGAGCTCCCTTCACCCTCCCTCCAGAAAGTGCGTTCGCTTGAACCGGACACGCACAACGCTCTGCAGCAATGCTAACGGACGACACTCGAATGAAAACGCCCATCGACCTCCGCCCCACGCGACCCGCGCCTCGCTGAGGCGGCACTCTTGACCCGCCCCCATGATCGCTCGCCCACTCACTCGCATCCTTCTCTCCGTCATCATCTTCGCGGCCCAGGTCCATCTCGGGTTCGCAGAAGCCAAACGCATCGTCTGGAGCTCAGGAACGGTTCGGGGCACCCCAGAAACACCACCCCCCTACAGCCTCCAACGCGCGTTCCCAAACCTCACGTTCAACAAGCCCATCGAGGCCGCCTCGATCCCCGGCACCAACCGGGTGCTTCTCGTCGAACAAGAAGGAAAACTTCTCTCCTTCCCTGATACCCAAGACGCAGCCCAAGCAGACCTCACACTCGATCTGCACACTTTCGAACCGGAAATGCGGGAATCGTACGCATTCGCATTCCACCCGAACTTCCGCGAGAACCGCCACCTCTTCGTCATGTTCATCCTCCTCGACAAGAACAAGACCAACCTCGAGGAAGGCTCCCGCATCGTCCGTTTCACCCTCCCCGACACAGACCTACCCCGCATCGATCCCCAATCCGGTGTGACCATCCTCAAATGGACCTCCGGCGGTCACAACGGATCAGGGATCCGGTTCGGCCCCGACGGCATGCTGTACATCAGCACCGGTGACGGCGGAGGCGCTGAACCGCCTGACCCATTGGTCACAGGCCAAAACCTCGATGACCTCCTCTCCTGCATCCTGCGCATCGATGTCGACCATCCAAAACACCCACTCCCCTACGCCATCCCTCCCGACAACCCGTTCGTCGGAACCCCAAACGCGCGCCCTGAAATCTGGGCGCTCGGTCTCCGCAACCCCTGGCGTATCGCCTTCGACCGCGCCTCAGGAGACCTCTACACAGGAGATGTCGGGTGGGAACGATGGGAGATGATCCATCGCATCGTGCGCGGCGGGAACTCCGGGTGGAGTATCACCGAAGCCCTCAAGCAAGACGTTCGCCCAGACCGCGCCACCGCGCCCACCCCCATCCGACGTCCACTCGTCTCGCATCCGCACGAGGAAGCCGCAAGTATCACAGGCGGAGAATTCTACCACGGATCAGAACATCCGGATCTTGTCGGGAACTACGTCTATGCCGATTGGCAAATGGGAACTTTCTGGGCTCTCAAAGCGAAGGGCGATCAAGTCATCACCCACCGCGAAATCGCGAGATCCAACCTCATGCCATCCGGATTCGCGACCCTCGCCAATGGCGAAATCCTCGCCTGCGACCACTCCGGAGGCGGACTCTGGAAACTCGTCAAGAACCCCGCGCCCGACACCTCAAAAGACTTCCCCAAAAAACTCTCCCAAACCGGACTCTTCTCGGACCTCGCACACTCCAAACCCGCACCCGGTGTCACCCCCTACTGGCCAAAAGCCGAACGATTCCTCGACCACGCAACCGCTCAACGTTGGATCGCGATCCCTTCACCCGACCCCGTGACCGTGGCGCCCTCCGACCTCGGTGTCCAACGCGCAGGGCGATGGGTCTTCCCCTCCGACACCGTCTTCGCCAAGACATACTCCCTCGAACTCGAAACAGGCAACCCCGCCTCAAACCGTCTCATCGAAACCCAACTGCTCCACTTCACAGGTCCCCAAGCCGCCGCCTACACCTACCGATGGAATGAGGCCCAAACCGATGCAGACCTCGTCCCTGCAAACGGATCCGAAACCACCCTCATCATCAAGGACGCCAACTCCCCAGGAGGTGCCCGCCACCAGACCTGGCGCTTCAACAGCCGCTCAGAATGCATCCGATGCCACACCGTCTGGAACGATTTCACCCCAGGCTTCAACGCACTCCACCTCGACAAACCCACTGCCACTGCACCCGGCAACCAACTCGACTCCCTCGCAGCCATCGGTCTGGCATCCCCACAACCATCACTCGTCGACCCAAACGATTCCACCCAACCCCTCCCAACCCGCGCCCGCTCCTATCTCCATGAGAACTGCGCCAGTTGCCACCGCAAAAACGGCGGAGGTGCAGTCCCCTCCTATCTCGATATCGAACTCTCCCTCAAAGACTCACGAATCATCGACCAATCCCCCATCCAAGGCGGACTCGGACTGCCTGAACCCAAGATCATCGCTCCAGGAGACCCCGCACGAAGTGTCCTGATCTACCGCATGGCAGCAACCGGAAGCGGTCACATGCCCTACCTCGGCTCTCGGCTCGTCCACGACGAAGGACTGCGCCTCGTGTCCGCTTGGATCGAATCCATGCGCCCCGACCCCGAGAAAATCCCTCTGACCGTCCAACACCAACGCCAGCGCGAACAGACCCTCCTCAAAGACGCCACCAACGGCAACAGCAACGGTCTCGATGAACTCCTCGCCTCCTCGTCAGGCGCGTTGTCCGTCGCTCTCGCCATCAACCGCCAATCCCTCCCAAATGACGTCCGCTCAGCCGCCATCCAAAAAGGCAGCGCATTGCCTGACCCGTTCAAACGCGACCTCTTCGAACGATTCATCGCTCACGACCAACGCCGACAAACCCTCGGGGCATCTTTCACCCCGGAAACGGTTCTCGCCAAAGAAGGGGTTCCCTCGCGTGGGCTCCCCGTCTTCAACGCCCTTTGTAGCGCGTGTCATCAGGTGAACGAGATCGGCATCAACTACGGACCCGACCTCAAAGAAGCTGCGCGCAAATACACCGCCAGCGAACTGCTGGAACACATCCGTAAACCATCCAAATTTCTCGACCCCAAATGGTACCTCACCACCATCCAGACCGGTTCCCCGGCCCCCGTCATCGGCTTCGTCGTGGATCGGTCCACCACCAAACTCTCGCTCCGCCAACCCGGCGGTCTCCTCACACAGATCGACACACAATCCATCAAGAACATCTCTCAAGACACCCGAACTTCCGCCATGCCGGAGGGCCTTCTCCAAGGATCCACCGCGCAAGAAGCTGCCGACCTTCTCGCTTGGCTCATCTCCCTCCGCAAACCCTGAGCCCCAAAAAACTCCACGCGTGCAGCCAACCCTCTCCAATGCAAACCCAATCAACCCCTACCCCATGAAAACATTCCTCAAATCGACCCCCATCCTCCTGACCCTCGCAGTTCATGCACATGCCGCAGATCCCTACCGACAAACCCTTTCCAGCGTGCGTGAAAACCTCCGCGTGCCCGCCATCGAACTCCACGGCAAGTCGGTGACTCCGAACACTCCGAACTGGTCCGTCACCAAATCCACTCTCCACGGCGGCAAACAGGAAGGAGTGGAGATCATCACCGTCGACAATGGCGCACTCCGATTCACGGTCATCCCCACTCGCGGGATGAGCATCCATCGCGTCGAACACAGCCAACTCGCGCTCGGATGGAACTCGCCCGTGAAGGAGATCGTCCACCCCGCCTTCATGAACCTCTATAGCCGTGGCGGCCTCGGCTGGCTCGAGGGATTCAATGAGTGGATGGTCCGCTGCGGCCTCGAAAGCAATGGTCACCCCGGAACGGACCGTATCCCAAAAGACGACGGCTCCGAGTCGACTCTCGACCTCACCCTCCACGGTAAGATCGGCAACATCCCCGCCAGCGAAGTCGAGATCGTCGTCGAACCCAGCGTTCCCCCCCGCATCAAGATCCGAGGCCGCGTCGACGAACGCATGTTCTACGGCCCACAACTTGAACTACAGACAGAGATCTCCACCGAACCCGGATCGCTCGCGTTCCGGATCTCCGACACCATCACCAACCGAGGTGGTGCCCCTCAAGAGTTCGAGATCCTTTACCACGGGAACTACGGAAGTCCCCTCCTCGAAGCAGGTGCGAAGTTCGCTGCCCCCGTCTCAAAGGTCATCCCGTTCAATGACCACGCAGCCGCATCCATCCAATCCTACGAAACATTCGCAGGTCCGACCCAAGGCTTTGCCGAACAGGTCTACTGCATGATCCCGCTCGCCGACTCCCAAGGGAAGACCGAGACACTCATCCACAACAAGGCTGCCAATCGCGGCTTATCCATGCGATTCGCACCGAAAGAGTTGCCCTACCTGACCCTCTGGAAGAACACCGCAGCCGAAGGCGAAGGCTACGTCACCGGCATCGAGCCCGGAACGAACTTCCCCAACAATCGCCGCATCGAACGCAAACTCGGACGCGTCCCCAAGCTCGCTCCGAGCGCATCTCACTCGGCAACCCTCGACTTCACCCTCCTCACGACTGCCGCCGAAGTGGAGTCCTCAAAAAAGCGCATCACCACCATCCAAGGAAGCAATCGCCCCACCCTCGAGACCCGTCCCGAAAAGAAGGACTAGCGTCTCCACATCCCATGGTCCCCCACATCGTCGCCTTGGGAGAGGTCCTCTGGGACCTTCTCCCCTCGGGTGCAAAACCCGGAGGCGCACCCGCCAACTTCGCGCACCACGCACGATCACTCGGCAACGAGGTCTCACTCATCTCACGAGTGGGAAATGACCAACTCGGCACCGATCTCCTCCTTCACCTCCAGCACAGTCATCTTCAAACCACGCTTGTCCCCATAGATCCCTCGCTTCCAACGGGAACGGTGTCCGTCGAACTGCGTGCGGGTGGACAACCCTCCTACACCATCCACGAGAACGTGGCATGGGACGCTCTCGTTGCGGATGCCGCTTCACTTGAAGCCGTGTCCCGCTGCGATGCGATCTGTTTCGGCACCCTCGCACAGCGACACCCCGTCTCCCGAAGAGCCATCCTCGCGCTGCTGAACGCTGCCCCGAGACACGCAAAACGCGTGTTCGACGTGAACCTTCGCCAACACTTCCACAGTCCCGAGATCATCCGCGCCTCCCTTGAGCATGCCTCGATGCTGAAGATGAACGACGAGGAACTCCCGGTCATCGCCGCCGCAGCCGACGTGTCAGGCGATGAGGGCGCAGTGGTTCACTCCCTCATGCAACGCTTCTCCCTCGAACTGGTTGCACTCACCAAAGGAGCCGCAGGAAGCAGCCTCTTCGCGGTCGATGAACGCTCGGATCTCCCCACCCCAAGCATCACGGTGAAAGACACCATCGGTGCCGGAGACGCATTCACTGCCGCGCTCCTCACCGCCCGGTTGAATGGGCGCAGCCTTCGTGATTCGCACCAACTAGCATCCCACCTCGCCGCTTGGGTCTGCACCCAACCCGGCGCAACCCCCGCTCTCCCACCCCATCTCACCACTCCATTCCAAATCATCCCATGAAACGCATCCTCCCTCTCCTCGCGTCAGTTCTGCTCGGCGCTTGCGAAAAACAGCCCGCCGCTCCAAGCCAATCCCAATCTCCTGCCGGACAACACGGGACCATCGGGGTCTCCCTGCTCACTCTCGACAACCCGTTCTTCAAAGTGATCGGAGATGAGATCGCGAAGACAGGCGCAGCCCAAGGCTATCAAAGCCTCGTCGTCAGCGGTGACAAAGACGTCGCGAAACAAAGCAATCAGATCAAGGACTTCATCGTCAAAAAGGTCGCAGCTATCGTGCTCAGCCCGTGCGACTCGCGATCCATCGTGCCCGTCATCCAAGAGGCGAATGCAGCCGGTATCCCCGTCATCACCGTGGACGTTCCCTGCAGTGAACCCGGGGTCAAACTCCTCACACAGATCGCCACCGACAACTTCGGCGGCGGCAAACAGGCGGCCGACGCCATGATCGAAGCGCTCGGAGCCTCCGGCGGAAAAATCGCGGTGCTCCACTTCAAGCAGGTCGAATCCTGTCAGCTTCGCGTCAAAGGTTTCCGCGAAGTCATCGAAGCGCACAACGCCTCCGGAAAACCCAAGATCGAGATCGTCAGCGAACTCGAAAGCGGCGGCGCAAAAGACATGGGGTTCAAGGCGACCGAAGACATCCTCCAAGCGCACCCCGAAATCCGTGGCATCTTCGCCATCAATGACCCTGCCGCACTCGGCGCTCGCGCCGCGCTCGAGAAGGCCGGACAAGCCGATCGCATCCTCATCATCGGATTCGACGGACAACCCGAGGGCAAACAGGCCATCAAACTCGGGAAGATCCACGCCGATCCGATCCAGTTTCCCGAACAGATGGGAGCAAAAGCGGTCGATGCCATCGTTCGCCACTCCAAAGGCGAATCAATCCCGCCGACCATCCTTATCCCCACAAGCCTTTACCGAAAAGCGGATGGCCTGAATGACCCGTCACTCAAGTAACCAGCTACACCGCATGTCACTACCACAACCTTTTCTCCATTTCCTCACAGGCTCCATGTCCGAGGGTGCCGCAGGAAATCCCACCGGCGCGATGATGGAGGCGGCGTTTGCGCATCAGCAACTCCCGTGGCGTTACATCAACATGGAAGTCCCAGCAAAGGATCTGGCTGACGCCGTGCGAGGCGCCAAAGCCATTGGCTTCAGAGGTTTCAACTGCAGCATCCCGCATAAGGTCTCGGTCATCCCGCACCTCGACGGCCTCGGACATTCCGCTGAGATCATGCGAGCCGTCAACTGCGTGGTCGCTCGAGACGGCCAGTTCATCGGCGAGAACACGGACGGCAAGGGCTTCCTCCGATCCCTGCAAACCGTTCTTTCAACAGCGGATAAGCATCTAGTGATCCTTGGGGCAGGCGGCGCGGCCAGAGCGATCGCTGTCGAACTCGCCCTCGCAGGAGCGCGACATTTGACCATCGTGAACCGAGACCACACCCGTGGCGCTGATCTCGCAGAACTGATCCGCACGCGCACGTCCACCAACGCCGAACACGTCCCGTGGAACCACTCATATCCCATCCCTTCCTCGGCGGCCGCCCTCATCAATGCCACCAGCGTTGGCCTTTACGAACCACATGCCCTGCCCGACATCCAACTGGACTCCCTCCGCAAAGATCTCGTGGTCGCGGACGTTGTGTTCAACCCGGTGAACACGCGCCTGCTCGCAGAAGCCGCGCAGCGCGAATGCACCACCCTCGACGGTCTCGGCATGCTCGTGAACCAAGGGATCACTGCCATCCAGTACTGGACCGGCATCGACCCCGATCCTGCAGTGATGCGCACCGCCCTCGAAAAGGCCATGGGGGTATGATGCCGGATGCGTCATCGCTGCGTCCTCCGCAAGGCCCGCTCCTCCGCATGGAAAGCGTGTCCAAAAGCTACCCAGGAGTACGGGCGCTCACCGACATCTCCCTCCGATTGGACTCCCACGAGGTGCTCGCAGTCATGGGCGAGAACGGCGCCGGAAAGAGCACGCTGATCAAGATCTTAGCCGGTGCAGTCCCGCCAAACAGTGGAACGATCCTCGTTGATGAATGTCCACTCCACCTCGACGATCCGATCAGCGCACGCCGATCCGGCATCGCCGTCATCTATCAGGAATTCAACCTCGTTCCTTCCCTCACCGTTCCCGAAAACCTTTTCCTCGGTCAAGAAACCACTCGGTCCGGCTTCCTCACGAAGGCTGCAGAACGCTCAAAGGCCCGAGCTCTGTTCGAACGGCTCGGTGTGGACATCGACCTTTCCGTACCCTGTGGCGAACTCAGCACCGCCCAACAACAGCTCGTGGAGATCGCGCGCGCACTCGCGTCAGATGCACGTATCCTTGTCATGGACGAGCCCAGCGCTTCCCTCTCACCGCATGAGGTCGAACGCCTCCTCCAACTGGTCAAGGAGTTGCGAGCCAGTGGCATGGGCATCATCTACGTCAGCCACCGCTTGGATGAGGTTCTCTCCATCGCGGATCGGGTGATGTTCCTGCGGGATGGGCGCTTCGCGGGCGAACACCCCGCCGCGCAACTGACCAAAGCGCGCATGATCGAATGCATGGTCGGAAGAGAACTCCAGACCGAACATCCCGAGCGGATCTCGAAACCCCAAGATTCTGTCGTCCTAGAAGCCCGTGACCTCCGCCGCGGCAAACACGTTCAATCCGTTTCGTTCGTCCTCCGAAAGGGCGAGATCCTCGCGATCACCGGCCTCGTCGGATCCGGTCGGACCGAAACCGCTCGCCTCCTCTTCGGAGCCGATCAACCCGACTCAGGGACCATCCTGCGAAACGGTCAGGTCGTGCATTTCCAAAACCCCGCCGAGGCGATAGCCGCGGGTATCGGACTCCTCCCCGAAGACCGTAAATCGCAAGGGCTCATCTTGCGTCATTCGCTCGCCGACAACTTCGCGCTGCCGAATCTGGACCGATTCGCCTCGTCCGGCTTCCTCGACCGGCACCAGATCGCAGAAGCATTCTCGAAACTCACGCAGGATCTGAGGATCAAGGCGCCATCCTCCGACGTCGCAGCCAGCTCTCTCTCCGGCGGAAACCAACAGAAAGTTGTTCTCGCCAAATGGCTAGCACGCGATTGCGAGGTCCTCATTTTCGATGAACCGACCCGTGGCGTGGACGTCAGCGCAAAATTCGAGATCTATTCCTTGATGCGATCCCTCGTCGCACGAGGGGTTTCCATCCTCATGATCAGCTCGGAAATGCCCGAGGTCCTCGGTCTGGCGGACCGCATCCTCGTGATGCACGACGGCAAGATCACCGGCGAGATCGATGATGTCCCTGCCGCAACCCAAGAGATACTGATGCAACTCGCAATCGCATGACCTCAAAATCCTCGCCTCTCAAGCACCTCCTCAGCAGAGCGAAAATGCTGTTCGCGCTGCTCGGGATCAGCGCTTTCTTCAGCGCCGCAACGTTGACCTCGCGGATTCCTGAGGGCGTTGACGCTGCCCCTCATCTCATTGCTGCGCTCTCCCAACAGGCCTCCACCGAAGATCCCATCCTCATCGTCCTCTCAGGATCTCCCGAGGATCGCGAACTCGGTGCCGTCCTGCAGGACATCGCCTCTGCACGGAGCATTCTCGTGCATTCGACATTCATCGGAGAGCCGCCCGATCTTCGTTCGCTGTTGGCCCAGCTCGACACAAGCGGGAAGCGCATCCGCGCGTTCGCCTGTTCTCGGACCACCTCGTCATGGCGCATTCTCGCTGACGCACATTCCGATTTCCCCAAGATCGGCAACCCGCCCGTCATCACCGCTCCGGCGGTCAGACAGTCCGATTTCTTGAAGCCATCCAACCTCGTGAACATCGCCAACCAGATCGCAGTGATCGCGATTGTCGCGATCGGCATGACCATGGTGGTGATCGCAGGAGGGATTGACCTTTCGGTAGGTAGTTTGATCGCGCTCTCTGCAGTCGTTGCGACCCGATTGATCCGGGATTTCGGTGGCGCCGTGGATGCATCGCCCATCGCAATGTGCGTGTGCTCGCTCGCTGGTATCGTCGCCACCGGTGCCTTCGGCGCGCTCACGGGAACGGTCATCACTAAAGCCCATGTGCCCCCCTTCATCGCCAGTCTTTCCGCCATGCTCGTCGCCAGCGGCCTCGCTTTCATCCTCGCAGATGGCCAATCCATCCACCAGATCCCCGAACGATTCGTCGCGCTCGGTCGTGATGCAAACTTCCTGCACATCCCTCACGCAGTGCTTCTCGTCGCATCATTGTACCTTGTGTCTCATATCGTCATGACGCGGCGACGGTTCGGACGTTACCTCTATGCCGTTGGGGGGAATACGGAAGCAGCGCGCTTAGCGGGCGTTCCCGTGTCCCAAGTCACCTTGCGCGCATACGCGCTTTCCGGCCTGCTCTCCGGCCTTGGGGGCGTGCTGATGGCCTCACAACTCAAAAGCGGCTCTCCCACCTATGGCAGCATGTACGAACTTTACGTGATCGCGGCCGTCGTCGTGGGAGGCACCAGCTTACGCGGTGGCGAAGGCAGCATCATCGGAACACTCGTCGGGACCCTCACCATCGCAGTCATCCAGAACGGGATGAATTTGTTGAACGTCGAAAGTTACACGCAAAAGGTCATTCTCGGACTGGTCATCCTCGGCGCAGTGCTCGTCGATAGCCGAGGCAGATCCCGTCCGTGAACCCCTCCCACCAATCGCCCACCGGAATCTCCCGTCAGCGCCCCTGAAGGAACCAATCCGATCCCGCCGGCATCGAACCGCCGAGGACCGGCTTTGCAACCTCCTCCACACCCTCGGAAGCGCTCCGACGAAACCGGGAAACCTGCGCGCGCGCCGGTCCAGAAGCGATCACAGGATCCTCAGCAAAGGCTTGAGCACGAGCTTTTTCAACACCCACCGGCAAATCGGCCTGAGGGAGCGGCCCCGTCCAACCAGTCCCCAACTGCATCACAGCGTCCCCCACGATTGGCGTCCCTGCCTCGATATCCGCCAAGAGATAAGGCCGCTTCACCTTCGAAGTGGCAGTCAACTCCGCAACGATCGCCCCGTTCCGGTAAACCCTCAACTCACGCCCTTTGCCAGGGACCGGCGCAGTTCCACAATGGACCAACACGAACTTCAAGGGAGCGTTCACGGACGCGATCACCCCCAATCGCGGTGCATAGTCGGTGGCACCTGAAGCTGCCTTGTCCCGCCGCAAGCGCTTGGCCCACGCGGCACGACCGGACTGACACCCCATCAGCATGACGCTCATCATCAAGGTGATTGCGGTCATCACGGTCACACGCCTCATCTCACGAGCACAGGACTCTTTTGGACAGTTCACCATATCACGCGTTGCTCAAGGGCTTTGACCAGTCTGTGAAGCAAAGGCATTGCCACACCCAGCGCACATCCTCGTCGGAGCGGTTCTCGCCATATCGCATCCAGTTCCACCAATCGGCCCGCCTTCCAATCAAGATGCGTGGAGGGGTAATAGGCTCCCGCTACCTCGGTCGCTGCCAACAGATCTTCCTCATACGACGCAGGAATGTCGCAACCCTCAGCCAATGCCGCACGACGGATCTCGCCCATGAGACCTCGCACCTCTTCGAGAACTCCTCCGCTACCGATCAAGCGATCCACGCTGGCATCCTCAACGATGGACAAGCCATTGAACGGAACATTCCACATCAACTTGCGCCAACGGATTTCACGCAAGATCCCCAAACCAGATCCAGCCTCTACCCCTCCATCCTTCAAATCACGTCTGAGCGCCTCACACACCTCTTCCCCCTCTCCGTCGAACCACCCCAAACTCACCGCTCCGTGAGCCTGATGTTCCACCACGCCGGTCGACCTCCGATTCACGCACACAAAGCAGATTCCGCCTCCCACCCCCGCCGGCCTCAGTTCCGAACGGATCCACTCCTCATTCCCAAGCCCATTCTGCAAGGTGACAACAACGTGGAACTCATCACCGAACGCTCTCTTCACCCCGCTCAACCAATCCTTGCCGGTGGCCTTGATGGTCACGATCACCGCATCAGGCCTCCAACCACGATCCTCGAACAGCCACCTCTCCCCGTGGTCCTCTCGCGAAACCTCGATCACACGCACTCCAGAAAAAACCTCGTCCTCTCCCTCTGCACGCACCACTCGGATCCCTTCACTTGCCAGCAAATCTCCACCTGAGGGCGCCGCAAACACCACATCTGCCCCCGCTCGAATCAAGCGCGTCCCATAGAACATCCCCAAAGCCCCGGTGCCTGCGATCAAGTAACGCATTCGCCTCATACCCGCTCCGTTACCTGAGCGCCGAACTTGCCGAACACCGCCGCCTTTCGACCCGGCTGGGTGATATGCGGCTCACGCAAGTAGAGAGGGTCCAGTTCCCCTCTTTGCACCACCGAACAACCGCGTTCTGCGAGCACGCCAAGGACGGCAGCAGAGGGCGTGGAAATCGCATCCGCGGGCCAGTTGGGCTCGGTTCGACACGCGATGCGGGAGACCCCTTCCAAACCCGCCCACCGCTGCGCGAACTCCGCTTCCTCGATGACCTCCGGCCCTTCCTTGCAACATCCGTCTTGGACAAGGCACCAATACCAAGCCCCACGCCGCGCATCACCGAAAGCCAAAAATGGTTCCGACGAGAACGGTCTCAATCCCGCAACCGAAACGACTCCCACCAACTCCACATCGCGAGAAAAAGCCAGTCCCATCGCCGCTGCAATCGACACTCGGATCCCTGCGTACGACCCAGGACCTACCCCGACCACCACACGACTAACCGCACCCTGCTCCCCGCTCAAGGCACGCTCTATGAGAGGGAAAAGGGTCGCGCTATGACTCCGATCCGCGCCAAAGCGTTCCTCCCAAACCACCGTCTCCCCTCGCATCAGGGCGACCGATCCTTCCTCCGTCGAGGTGTCCATGGACAACGTAAGCATCGTGGCATTCAACCCCGAGCGTCAGAACCCGACAACCCCTCACCCGCGGTTCTTACCGCAACACCCTCACAAGGCCCCAAAACGAGACCTCAAACAGCACGCAGCCTCACCGGGCAGAACCTCTTCGCTCCCCGCCCCCGTTCCGACCGCCTCCAAATCGCGAGCCTCGGTTCGCGCCGCTTCGCCCTGCTCCACCACCTGCGCGATTCCCGCCCGACCCAGCACCCTCCCGCCGCCCACCGCCGGGCCCCCGCCCACTTCCTGCCCCCCCTCCACCGCCGCCGCGCCTTGGATTCCCTCGCTCGCCCGCCGGAGCATCCGTCCGCGGACTACGCGGCGGCTCCGGTGCGTTGTAGTCGAAATCCGGGATCGAGCGGCGCGGAATCATCTTCCCTGTCTTGCGCTCCAAATACCGAAGATTGGTCAGATCATCCTGCATCACGAAGCTGATCGCCTCCCCCACCGCCTGTGCTCTACCGGTCCGCCCGATCCGATGCACATAGTCCTCAGCCTGAGGAGGAAAATCAAAATTCACGACATGGGTGATCCCGTCGACATCGATCCCTCGAGATGCGATATCCGTCGCGACCAGAACACGGATCCTGCCCTCGCGGAAATCTTCCAGCGCACGCAGCCTCTGATTTTGTGAGCGGTTTGCGTGGATCGTTGCGGTCTTGATCCCCTCTCCCTCCAACCGCCGAGCCACTCGATCTGCTCCATGCTTCGTGCGCGTGAACACCAAAACCATCGACATGGCAGGGTCTCGCAACAAAGCGGAAAGGTGCGAGGTCTTGAGATGATGCCTCACCTCGTAGACCGACTGGGTAACGGTCTCCGCAGGATTCGTCCGTCTCCCGATTTCCACAATCGTCGGAGTCTGCTGGAAATCGTGCGCCAATGTCTCGATCTCCTTCGACAGTGTCGCAGAGAACATCAGGGTCTGCCGTTGTCGCGGCAACGCGTTGACCACTCGCCGGATTGAGGGCAAGAACCCCATGTCGAGCATCCGATCCGCCTCATCCAGAACCAGATGTTCAAGTCCTGAAAAATCGACACACCCTTGGGACATCAGATCCAGCAATCGTCCCGGCGTCGCGATGACCAGATCCGTTCCATTCCTAAGGGCTTGGATCTGCGGCCGCTCAGAGACCCCGCCGAAAACCTGGGTGATCCGCACCGGGAGGTGTTTCGCGTACGTCGCGACATTTTCCGCGATCTGCACCACCAACTCCCGTGTTGGCGCGAGGACCAATGTGCGGATCGAGCGCCGCCCGCGCGGAGCATCCGATCGCAACCGGTGCAATAGCGGCAACGTGAACGCAGCCGTCTTACCCGTTCCGGTCTGGGCAATCCCGATCAAGTCATTCCCAGCGATGATTGCAGGGATCGACTGCGCTTGGATCGGCGTCGGTTCGGTGTAACCGGTCTCAGCGATGGCGCGGAGCAGGGATTCGTGAAGGCCTAAGGATGGAAAAGACATGGACCCACCACAATGGCCTCCGTTCTCCCCTAACGCACGGGCAAACTGAAATGTCTCCGTCATTCACTCCTTCGCGCGCGAATCCATCCAGAGGGTGACGGGCCCATCGTTCACGAGTCGCACTGCCATCTCCGCACCGAATCGCCCTGAAGCAACCGGCTTTCCCAGAAGCCTTTCCAGTTCGCCGATGAAGTTCTCGTACAACGGCACTGCAACCTCCGGACGCGCTGCGCCAATGAAGCTCGGGCGGTTGCCCTTCCGGGTGCTGGCGTGAAGGGTGAACTGGCTCACCACCAAGATGCCCCCTTGGATCTCGAGCACGGAACGGTTCATCCGACCGTTTTCGTCGGCGAAGATCCGCATCTGAACGACCTTCTGCGCAATCCACTCAACGTCCTCTGCCGCGTCCCCCTCCCCGATGCCGCAAAGCACCAAGAGGCCGCGCTGGACAGCCCCAACGACATCTCCGTCAATCGACACATCCGCCTCACTCACCCGCTGGATCAAGACCCTCATCGGATGGATGCCTCCATCCAAAGCCGGAACAAGCCCGCCACTTGAAAACCCTGCCAAGAGCGTTCAGCACGCAATCGGAGAGCGACGGATTGTCCAACGGGTTTCTTCTCTTCCACGACAGCCTCCCACCGCTCCCCGCTCGCCTTACGGTCAATCCCAGCGGCTGAAACACGAACGCGATCCCCGGCCTTCAAGGTTTGGATCGTTTCCACTCCCTCACGGAAAACGGTCACAGAAAGTGTGGACCCCTCCACCGCATCAACATAACCGGGCGCCCCCTCGTCCTGCATCCGCTTTGCGTGCACCTGCTTCTGTCGATCCTGCACCGCCATCAAGCTCTCCTCATCAAGATACACGTTCCACGCAACCCGTTGCTTTCCAGAACCTTTCCCATGTGTCTGCATCCGGAGTTTGTCGCCGACCTTCACATCCTCAAAGCGCGCAGGAGCATCCGCTTTCCAGAACTTGGTGCCATCCTCGCACTCCACGCGGATGCCAGTCTCGCGGACATAGCTGAGATCGGAGTTAGCATCCGAAACCGTCCAACTCCTCGCGCCCGCGTCGATGGCCGTCACGTGGTAGTACTCTTTGTGACCGTTCAGGAAGTTCAACTCATCCTGGATATAGGTCAGCCACACCCATTTCCCCTCCTCGTTCTCGTGCAATCGGAAGATGGCCCGCTCGCCCACCCGGAAATCGCGGAGGTCACCGTTCGCTGCATGGTGCAACAACTCAGCGTAGGGCATGACCGTGAAGTCGAAGACCTCGTCCGTGCTCTCCTGCCGGAACCGACCCGTCCGACGTTGTTCATCCAAACTGATGAGCTCTCCCCACAAGCGGCGCATCCGATCGAACGGGATCACCACTTTGCCGGGGGTGATCTTCAGGGCGGGTTTGGTCGGCGGAGGCACACCTTGGGTCGCCGGCTCATTGGCCGCTCGAACCCCACACGGCGTCAAGCCGAGCACCAACGCCAACGAAGCCCCCTGCAACACCAACTGCCAACTGGATCGAGATGTCATCCTTGGTTGCGACGCAAGCCGCGTACCGAAGTCTCACGAGCTATCCTCTCAGTAAGACTCCGGATCAGAACTCGATGTTGAAGGAGACGCCGTAACGCGTGACGTTGTCGCGCGCACCCATCTCCTGTTCGCC
>CAZAZT010000009.1:0-46703 GCA_964489645.1 uncultured Chthoniobacteraceae bacterium
CCATAAGCCTGTCCCCCCCGGACTCCCCCACCCGCCATCCAGACGCTGAACCCGTAGTGGTTGTGGTCGCGCCCCAACTTCGATTTTGAACCCGCCATCTCGACAGACGGCGTCCTCCCGAACTCACCACCCCAAACAATCAGCGTATCCTCAAACATCCCCAACCGCTTCAGATCCGTCATCAACGCCGCAATCGGACCATCGATCTCACCAGCAAGGCGCCGGTGATTCGTCTCGATCTGGTCGTGATTGTCCCACGGTTGACCGGCCCCATGCCACAACTGCACATACCGCACGCCACGCTCCAAAAGACGCCGCGCCATCAGCGTCTGCCTCCCATGCACCGTGTCCCCATACATCGCACGCACCGCCCCACTCTCCTTCGAGATATCAAACGCATCCGTCGCCTCCATCTGCATCCGAAACGCCAACTCGAACGACTCCATCCGCGCCCCCAACCGAGGGTCCGCCTCGCGCCCAACAGAAAACCGTGAGTTCATCCCGCGTAAGAAATCCATCTGTCGCCCCTGATCCCTCGATGACACCTCGCCGTTCCTGATGTTCTCCAAGAGCCGATCCACATCCGATTCCCGCGTATTAAGATACGTCCCCTGATACGCCCCAGGAAGGAATCCCGATTGCCAGTTCTCACTCCCCTTGATCGGTAAACCTCCCGGACACATCGCAATGAACCCCGGCAAACTCCGGTTCTCCGCACCAAGCCCGTACATCAACCAAGCCCCAACACTCGGCCTCGCTTGCAATCCGTCACCACAGTTCATCAACATCAACGACGGCTCGTGATTCGGTACCTGCGCCCGCATCGATCGGATGACCGCAATGTCGTCCGCATGCGACTGAGCCGTCCGCTCAAACAGATCGCTGATCTCCAACCCGCTCCGTCCGTACTTCCGGAAACTGAACGGCGAAGGCATCGCCGCCCCCGTCTTCCGCTCCGTGATCCGCGCCACCGAATCAGGAAGCGACTGGCCCGCATACTTCGCCAACGCAGGTTTCGGATCGAACGTGTCAACATGCGACGGCCCGCCGTTCAGGAAAAAATGTACAACGCGCCGAGCCCGTGGTCGGAAATGTGAACCCTTCCATGCCGACGAATCCTCGGCCATCAACTCGCCCAGCGCCAAGCCACCAAACCCCATCCCCACCCGGGCCAACAGCTCGCGCCTCCCCATCGTAGATGCCCCGCACCCACCGCTCATCATGTCATTCAACAAAAAGGAACTCATTGGAAATCATCATCATCTGGATCATCTGTTCAAACCGACCTATCCCCCCAGGACCCGTCGACGTCCCAACGGCCCCGTTCAAAAACGCCATCGCAGCATCCCACTCATCATCCCGAACATCCCGCTGATACAGGTGCCGATACGCGGACCGCACCTTCGCAGCCAGAACTCCTCCTGCCTCGCGATCCACGCGCCGCTCCACCGCTCGCGCTCGTGCCAGCACCATCGGATGGTTCAGCCCGAACAACCCCTGCAACGGCACCGTCGTCTCCAATCGGTACGGCACAGGAATATCGGGATTCGCGAAATCCCAGGTGCCTAACGCCGCCGGCACGCGATCGCGATCCACGTACGAATACACCGATCGCCTCACATTGCCTGCCGAAACCGGATCACCGCCCGAACCTGCCCCTGCCATCTGTCCAGCCGACGCAATCCAAGAATCGCGCAACTCCTCAAAACTCAACCTTCGCGTCGGACCGCGCCATAACCACCGATTGTCGGGATCCGCCACGTGCCCCTCGTGAAACGCCGCATCGTTTCCACCCGACACACGCCGGTAAACCTCCGAGTGAACGATCAAGCGATGAAGTCCCTTGAGGCTCCATCCACCCCGAATCAACTCCCCAGCCAAAAAATCCAACAACTCCGGATGCGACGGATTCCCCCCCTGAACCCCAAAATCACTGGTCGATTGCACAATGCCACGTCCGAGATGATGCGCCCAAACCCGGTTAGCCATCACCCTCGCCGTCAACGGATTGTCCGCCGATCCGATCATCTCCGCCAACTCGCGCCGCCCACTCCCCACCTCAATCGCACGCCCACCAAAAATCTCAGGCACTCGAGGCGCAACCGGTTCTCCGCGTTGCGTAGGGTTTCCTCTCTTGAACACCCAACCCGAATGCGGATGCGTGCGGTCCCGCAAAACCGTTGCATACCGATCACCCACGCCAGCCTTCAAGATCGAGCGATCCAGCTCACCCTGCGCCTTCCACAACTCCGTGACCGCCGCGTTCGTGAACGCATTCTCGATGTTCGCGATGTGCTCATCCGGGATGCCGCACGGCCCCGTCGGATCGCGAAGGACACGTCGCAACACATCAACCTCAACATCCGGATGCGACACCACATCCGGCCTCCCCTTCAACGTCTCGCGCCAACGATTCTCTACCTCGTTGAACACCGCTTGATAAACCGCCGCGACCTCCCTCAACGACTCCGGAACTTTCTTGAACCCATCTCGCAGCAACAAAGCCACTTCGCCGCCACCCATCGCGGTCACTCGCGCATGCACCGCCGGTGCCTCCCGCGCAAAGGCATCCTCCTTCAACGCCGCATACGCATTCCAGATCAGGCTCACACGCCGCTTCTCAGGGCTCGTGTCAGCCAAAAAATGTTCCCACGCCCGAACGAAAAAGGGGTTCAGGTCAGCCCCATCCAGCAACTGCCCGAACAGTTCGTCCGGATATTTCTCCAACTCGCGCTGCGCCATCAGATGACGATCGATCGACGAACGAACCCGTCCCATCTGCTCCTCGCGCCGCTTCTGCATCAGCGCACCGAGCGCCGCACGCTTCCCCTCGATCTCCTTGCGAACCTCGTCAGGAACCCCCTCGCTTGCGCCATGTAGCGACTCCAACGCCTCACTCGAGCTACGGAAAATCGCGTAAAGCGAATAGTAGTCCTTCGTGCTGATCGGATCGAATTTGTGGTCGTGACACCGAGCGCACGCACCCGTCACACCCAACAAGGTCCGACTCACCACATCAATCCGATCATCGATGATGTCCGGCGTCACTCCAAGGAACCGCCGCCCCAACGTCAGGAATCCCATCGCTGCCAGATCCGTATCGCCCACCTTGCAATACTGGTCCGCCGCGACCTGAAGCCGAACAAAACGGTCGTACGGCATATCTGCGTTGAACGCGTCGATCAGCCATTTTCGGTAAGCCGCCGCATGCACATAGCGCTTCTCCTCCCGCGCATAAACGTAGCCCTTGGTGTCAGAGAATCGCGCCAGATCCATCCATCTCCGCGCCATGTGCTCGCCGTAGGCTGGCAATGCCAAAAGACGCTCCACGAAAGCAGTATAGGCATCCATGGAATCCTCCTTCACAAGCAACTCCACGTCCCGCACATCCGGAGGCAGTCCGGTCAATCCATAGGCCACTCTCCTCGCCAAAACCCTCCAATCCGCTGCAGGCATCGGCCTCACCCCATGCGCCCTCAACCCCTCATCAACAAGCCGGTCCAGCACCGCAACGGGCTCCTTGCCTCGACGATCAACCGGAGCGATCGGAACATAAGGCCAAACGCCACGCGCCTCCGACGCCCGCAGTGCCAACGGCTTTCCAACCGTCACACTTCGCGTGTCAGGCGCTCCCATCGACACCCACCGCTCAAGATCGGCCACCTGCTGCGGCGTCAACGCCTTCTTCGGAGGCATCGCCGTATCCGGATCCCCCCGCCGCACCGCTGCAATCAAACGGCTCGTGTCCGGCGCGCCGCGCACAATGACCACTCCGCCCTCTCCCCCTCGCTCCCACGCCTCCCTCGAGTCCAAGCGAAGCCCACCCTTCTGCTTCTTAACCCCATGACATTCCACACAATGCTCGATCAACAATGGCCGGATCTTGGCCTCAAAAAAGTCCGTCCCCTCGTCAGCCCATGCCACGCAGGAAAACAGCGCGAACAAAACACCTCCGAGGCATGACCAACGACGCAGGAACATTCCTGTGCTTTCGCAAATAGCATGCCCCCACCCAATGACCGGCCCACCGAGGCTCCCCTGAAGAACCCCTCGCAAATCATCTCGCTTCGCAGTGCGACACCGCCTCTCTCCGCGCACGCTAGGGCTTGGGCTTCGGAGCGCCCTTCGGATCCAAGTTCACACCCAACTCCTCGTCCGTCACAGTCGACACAACCCCGCCCTCAGGAACTTCCACCTTGCTGACCCACAACAACGCGTTCAAGACCGTCTTCCGGAAGTCGTCATTCCCCCAGTTCTTGTGGAAGTGCCCCCCCGTGAACCCAAAGCCGCGACCACCGTCCGCCCGCTCAACGCTCCACATCGTCGCCTCCGGAGCCCCCTTTTCCGCTTGGATATGCGGGTAAGGACCTTTCGGATAGACGTATGGCCCATTCCGGACTTCATCCGACGGGGTCGCCACCAAGATGGGCTGGAACCGCACGCCGCCATCCTCCGCAGGAGCAACTCCCTCTTTGAAGGCAGCCCGGAATCGCATGTTGATGTACCACTCGTCCCGGATCTGGAACGGCCGCACTCCCCTCGTGATGGGATGCTTGGGAAAAACAGAGAACTTGGGTTCCCAAAGCGGATTACAGGAAAAGTGCGTCTCGTAATGTCCACCAATCCACTGCTTGAACTCCACCCCACCCAGCTCCGGCTCAACCTCCACCCCGTAGTGCATGCAACCAAACCCCACTCCGCGCTCCACCAACTTGCGCAACGTCGCAAGATGATCTCCCTGCACCGCCGGATGCCCCTTCCCTCCATCCGCATAGATCACCACGGCATCCGCATCGTTGAAAGTCGACTCGTCCTTCACCCATCCCATCTCATGCCGGTCAACCACCAACCCCTGCACCCCCGCTAAGCACTTCTCCAACAACATCGTCCCTGCCCGGAACTCATGCATCCCCGCCGGATGCGATGGCTTCCCAGCGATCAAAACCAACTTCCGACGACCGTCCGGAGTGGCTCCGAACGATGTCCACGTCACCAACATGCACAAGAGGATGGAGAGGGATTTCATGGGCCGAAAACTGCATCACCCACGGAGCCCCTGACAAGGACAACTTCCACCACCCCCAACGTGCGACACCACCCGCCCACACCACCCCACGCACTACTCCACCTTCTTCACCAGAACCCCCACCTCTTGGATGCGGATCCTCTCCGTCACCGGTTTCATCTCGGTGAGGTCCAGTCCCTTTCGATGCGTCTCCACATAGAGCCCGGTCAACTTCACCGGTAAATCCAGTTTCCCGTCCCCGTCCCCTTTCCACTGCCCCAACCCTCGCCCCGGCTCCAGATGGTTCGCCGGAGAGCCCGTCCCGATCGGGAACGTCATATAACACCAACCGTCAAAGTTGATCGCACTGTGGTTGCCCCAATCGCCTCCATCATACCCACCATTCGAGATCCATCGTTCACCCTTCGCATCCTCCACCTCCCAATAAACCCGCCCACCACTGCTATCCCCCTTGATCCAAACACCCATCGTATGTGGATCGCCCACAATGGGTACCGGCTCCCTCAACCGAAGGGATGCATACTCCCCAATGATGTCCGGCAACGCACCCTCACGCTTCAACTCCAACTCAATGCAAGCCCCGCGCTCTCTATCGTCCACCCGACGCATCGCGAATGCGCCATGACGCAACGTCGGCGTCTTCATACGAGGTTCCTCCCCTCCCAACTGCCACTTGTCCAACTCGCTAACACCCGCCAACACCTGCACCGTCGCTGGACGTTGGTCGCTGCTGAAAGAGCGCGCACCCGCCACACAGGATTCAGCTTTTTTCGAGGCGATCACGTAACACACCGATGGCGCCGCACCCACCACAACCCGCCCTCCCTCAAGCGCCAAAGGCCGCGGCCTCCCATAAAAATCGACCACCTCCACCGAAGTGCCCTGCGGGAACCGCATCTCCATCCCGCACTCACCCCGCGGAGTCCACAACGCGTAAACCGTCGAATCCCCGCGCCGGAACTCCAACGCATGCGCACTCAACGAACCCGTTGGGACCTGCCGCAGCAACTCGACGCGATCCAACACCTTCGTCAATGTCGCCATCGCAACATACGCCCGCTTGGGATACCACAACCCGCGCCGTTCACAGATGCCCGCCGCCCCGTAAAATGAATCGTAATAGGCGTTCCCCACATCCTCCAACTCGCCCGGTGAAATCGTCGGAAATCGGTACGCCAACCCGAACAGCATGTCCCGCGTGTACCACTCCGCATGCGTTCGCGGAGTCAGGTCCCGCTCGGCACGACACGTGAACTCGTAACAACCCGACAGCGGGATATCGTGGCCAAACCGTCGCCCCGTCTCTTTCAGGATCCAAAGTCCAGCCGTCGTGTGAACCATCAATCGCTCCGGAGCAATCGTCTGCCCCGTGGTCTCGCTCCCAAGATAGTCGATCAACTCACGCGGGTACCCGCGACGCATCAACATCGCAACCGTCCCCGCAGATCCACCAGAGTTCCCGACCAAAAGTTTGAGACCAGGGAACTTCTGCCTCATGAACTTGCCCGCTCGGACCGCCAACTCGAAGAGTTTCTCCTCCCGCTCCGGTTGCTTGGGCTCGTACACATCCCCGTGGATCTCCGGAGGCAGAACATTGTCGAAACTCTCGTGGAATATGTCCGCAAAACGGCAGTTCGGAAAACGCTCCAACTTCTCGCGGATCAACCGCTCCACCCGCTCCTCTGCCGCAGCCCAGTTATCCAGATCCGCCGTGCGGAACGACCAACCGATCTGGTTCAATGTCACCTTCCACGGCGCCAGATCCGCCTCCGTATCCTTCGTCCAACCCACAGGCACCCTCCGAAAACCTGCCTTCATCAACATCGGACCCGCCACAGAAAGATCGCGCGTCGTGTAATGCGCCCCACCAAACCACCACGTGCCATAGGGCGACTCATACCCCGCCACACGAGTGTCCCGACCCAACGACGCCATCGCTCCCTCGTGCTCCCAAACCTTGCGGCCACGCTCATCGAACAACCGACCCACGATCCCAAACCAACCCAGCGAATCCGTGGAAAGATCCATGCGCACCTCCGTCTCACTCCCCGACCCATCGAACGACAACGGCGTTTCCACCGAACGCACCACTCTCCCACTCTCATCCCTCAACTCCTGTGCAAACTTCAGACGAGCAGAACGGTTCGCCCGGAACACGAACCCCGTCTCCTGCTTCTCGTCGTTGTGGAAGATGTTGCCCGATTGTGATTGCTTCAAACGGACCTCCACCGGCGCCATCTCAAGCGTCAACCCGAACACGTGAACCGCACTTCTCGAGGTTTTCAACGGACGACGCCGATGGTCGTTCTGCACCTCCAATCCCCCACAACGTCCCAAGAACTCGAAATCCAAGTACCGCCCAATCTTCATCGCCGCGTACGGATCCGTCTCATCCCCCAACAGATCCACAATCGACCCAACCTTCAGATCCACCGGCACAAGGTACAACGGCACCTTTTGCTTGCCCCCTTTCCCGTCCCCGTACTCGACCGAACCCACCCGACGCACATCGCCCTGCACCGCACCTCCCTCCCGCGGCAACTCCACCAAAGTGTCCGCCATCGCTCCCCCTCGACCGCTCACCGCAAAACGCGTCAATCGCGCCGTGAAGACCGCCTCCTTCGCCCGATCCGCTTCCACCGCACACAACACCCACGCACGCGTGTAAGTGGCCTGCGGGACCGAGAAATGCACCGTCTCTGGCATCCCATCCAACGAGGTGCGTGAAGTGAACTCGTTCGTCTCAAGAAAACGCGGCCCCTGCATCTCCCGAACAACCCCAACATCCGCGTTATCCGTCCCCCGCGCCACCACCATCGGTACCCCATCAAAATCCCTCAACCCTGCAGGAAGATCGATCACTGCATCCCCCATCGCCCCAGGTCTCCTCACCTTCGCCACATCCAATGGCAAAAACCCCGCATGATGCTCGCGCCTAAAACATTCACCTCCCCGGATCTCCGCACCCGCCTCCAAAACGAATGTCACCGAACGCACTGCACTCGAACGCAATATCCGTCCGCAAAACCTCCCATCCAACCACAACTCCTCCCCTGACCCGCCACCCTTCCGTAACTCGAAACTCATCCAATGCGACGATGCCGATGGAAGCCCCTCCCACTGACCCGCCAACGTCGCCATCTGATCCTCCGTGTACCGTTTTAAATAAGGACGCACATGATGCGAAAACTGCAGCCCCAGTCCCGTGAACGAAACCGCCGCATCGGGCATCATCACCTTCTCGGCCGGCCCCTTCGCACCCTTCGCCAAAGGCAATGTCCGCTGATCCCCCTCCAGCTTCGCCTGCAACAAATCCTGCTTCCCGTCAGCGAACTCGAACTTCACCCCAAACTTTTTGGCGCTGCCCAACCGCACATCCACCCGGATCGTGTCCGCCTCTCCGAACTCGAACGACTTCGACATCCCCGCTTCTCCCACCCGGACCGTCCCGCCCACATCCCCAGCAGCAGCCATCGATGACGGCGCCCAAAAAAGCCATCCGACCACCAAGCCCAAGACCACGTGAGCCGAAACCCTCATACAGCCGACGAACGACATGCTTTTTTGCGACATCCCTTCACCGCAGACATTTGAGACGGATTGGTCAAACTAAAATGGACCCACCAGTTACCTCTCCCAACGCCATCCCAAGACTCATCCCAAAAAACTTTTCCGGCATGTTGTCACGGTTCCCGCTTAAACGCATCGATAGCTATGCACACCCACCGAACACGGTCGTTCCGCCTCGCATGCATCGGACTCGTCCTTTTTCTCTCAGGCCACTTGCGAGCCGAACCGGCACTCTCCCCGACGGACGCCGTGCACAGCTTCATCACCGCCGCTGATCTCACCGTCGAACTCGTCGCTGCAGAACCCCTAGTCACATCCCCCTGCGCGCTCGCGTTCGATGGTCCTCACCGACTCTTCGTCGCCGAAAATAATGGCTACCCAAGCGATGGCTCAGGCCTCGGCAACATCGTGCTCCTCGAAGACACCAACCATGACGGCACCATGGACCGCCGCACGGTTTTCGCCGCCGGACTCCCCTTTCCCAACGGTGTCCTCCCGTTCCGTAACGGACTTCTCGTGACAGCAGCCCCCGACCTCTTGTTCCTCAAGGACACCGATGGCGACGGAAAAGCCGACCATCGCGAGGTGTGGATCACCGGGTTCGACACCACCAAAAGCACGCAACTGCGCGTAAACAAACCCATGGTCGGCCCGGACGGTTGGATTTACCTCGCCGCAGGGCTCGTCGGTGGCGAACTCACCGTTCCCTATCATCCCGATCAGCCTGCATTCAAGATGATCGGCGATATCCGGATCCATCCCGACTCTCGCGAGATCCAAACCACCGGAGGAAAGGCTCAGTACGGTCAAACCTTCGACCCCGAAGGACGCCGCTTCATCTGCATGAATCGCATCCCCGTGCAACACGTGGTGCTGCGCCCGGAATGGCTGGCAATGAACCCGCGTCTCGCCTTCACCGAGTCCGTCCAAGACTGCAACCCTCGATCCGTCAAATCAGGGTTCGCCGGCGACAAAGGCGGCGTCCGGCTCCACCCCGTCAGCTCGAACATCACCACCGCCGACTCCCATACGGGCTCGTTCAGCGCCGCGTGCGCCATTCATTTCTTCAACGGCAAGGGATTGCCCGATCGCTACCAGAACACCGTCTTCTCGTGCGACCCCACAGGGAACCTCGTGCATGCAGATCGCCTCACCCCAGATGGCGCTTCGTTCAATGCCGACCCACTTCTTGATGATCACGAACCAGTTGCATCCACCGACGATTGGTTCCGCCCAGTCTTCCTCACAACAGGACCAGACGGATGCTTGTACATCGCTGACATGTACCGGAAGACGATCGAGCATCCTGACTACCTCGCTGAGGAGGTCCGCAAACGCACCGACTTCCTCACCGGCCGTGACAAAGGACGTATCTGGCGAGTCAAAGCCTCCGGTCGACCTTCGCCAAAACACGCCATCCCAACCATCGCCCCTTCGAAAGCGACTCTTGCGTTTCAACGGTTGGTCACGAGTCTCTCCGCGAACAGGACCCTCAGTCCGGATGAACTCGCAAACATCGCCGTTCAAGGAGCTTCTGACCGCTGGGTGCGAGCACTCGTCGTCTCGCAGATCAGCGGACGCGAAGAACCTTTCTTACGTGCGATCTGGCCCGAACTCCACCGCTCGGATCCTGGAGTTGCGGACATTCTCGCCCTGACCGCGCGCTCCTTCGAAAAGCCGGAACGCGTCCTCGACCTGCTCCCAGAACTGGGACCAGCACCGACACACCTAGAAGCCGCGCTCATCGCAGAGATCAAGGCGCCATCAACGCACCAGACCGTCCAAGCCGTCGCTTCCAAAGCTCTGGAATCCATCAAGAACGGACAGCTCTCGATCGAATCCTCAAAACCGTTGATCAATCTGGTGACGCGCCTCGATCAAAAACGCAGCGTCCCAGCGCTAACCGCACTGTGGCTAGCCCCCAATCCAAATGAGGTGCGCATTGCCGCCTTCCGAACACTTGCCTCCCTTTCACCAAGCGTCGCCGCGGAAAATGGCGTCACGAAGCAGGTCTGGTCCACCCTCTCACCCGAACTTCGCGACGCAGTCATCAGCTCACTCGGAGCAAACCCCTCAAAACCCGAGGCTCTGCTACATCTCGTTGAAACGGAGATTATTCCGCCCGCCGCAATCCCCTCACGCACTCGGCAAGCCCTTCTCAAAAACGCGCCAGACGCACTCGCGCAACGAGTGAAAAAGTCCTTCGACCTACCGACCTCCAGCAAGGCTGAGACCGCCGAGAAGATCGCGCGAGCACTCGAACTCCCGTTCAACTCTGCGAACGGAAAAGCCCTTTTTTCCACGCTCTGCAGCGCCTGCCATCGCCTTGAGCAGACCGGATCCGTTCTTGGCCCGGATCTGTTCGATATCCGACGCCAGACCAAGGAGGTCATCGCATTCCACATCGCAAACCCAGACGCCGAAGTCGCTCCCGCATTCACCGGTTACACGATCTCCCTCCGCTCAGGCAACGTGCTCACCGGCCTCATCACCGGTGAAACGCCCGATAACCTCACCGTACGCATGCCAGGCGGCATCTCAGAAACCGTGCGCCGCTCGGACACTACCGCGCTGAACCCTCTCCCAGGATCCATCATGCCACCCGGACTCCTCGACGCGCTGTCCGCCCAACAAGTCGCAGACCTTCTCGCCTTCCTCAAAGGACAATGACCTTAACCTCCAGAACATCATGCACCACCACTCAACGTCCGCCAAAGTCATCCTATTCAACCTTCTCCTCCCCTTTTCGGTTTTCGGACAGGATCCCGCGAACCCGCCCACAGCAAAGGTCAACCTGCGATCCCCGGTGGACTATCAGGTGTTCCAGCGCGAGACCAAGGAACACGGCAGCATCCTCGTCGAGGGATCCCTCGCCTTGCTCCAGCAAGGTGCGCAAAGCCCAGAGTCCCTCCAGATCCGCGTCGCAAGCCAAGCGGACAACGCATGGGAAAACCTTCCCTACGACCCCCAAGTCCCAAACTTCAGGACCACCATCAAGGCCCCAGCTGGCGGATGGCACAAGATAGAGATCCGCGGCATCTTCCAACGCAAACCCCTCCCCCTCGCCACCATCGAACACGTCGGAATCGGCGAGGTCTTCGTCGTGGCAGGTCAGTCCAACTCCGCCAACCACGGTGAATCAAAACTCGTCGCCACCAATCCGCTCGTCGTTTCGATGGTGTCCCAAGAGAGATGGCAACCCTGTGCGGACCCTCAACCCGGCGCATCCGGCGGCAGCGGAAGTTTCATACCCCCGCTCGGCGACAAACTAGCCGCAGAGTTCAAGGTTCCCATCGGCTTCGTTGCTTGCGGAGTCGGCGCAACCAGTGTGAGAGAATGGCTGCCCCAAGGCGTCCGCTTCCCCAACCCACCCACTCTCGTCGGCAACGTCCAAACCGTCCTCGGAGGCGCGTACGAAGCGAACGGCAACATTTACCAACGCTTCACCGACCGAGTAAGGCCCCTCGGCCGGAACGGGTTCCGCGCTGTGCTTTGGCACCAAGGCGAATCCGATGCGAATCAGGCGAACCCCGCTCGAACACTCCGTGGCAGCGCCTACCGCAACGCCCTCGAAACCCTCATCCGCACCAGTCGCCAGTCCATCGGTTGGCAGGCACCATGGTTCGTCGCCCTCGCAACCTACCATGTACCCGGAGACGAATTCTCGCCCGAGATCCGTTTGGCCCAGCGACAAACCTGGGAATCAGGCATGGCTCTCGAAGGGCCGGATTCCGACGCACTCACAGGCGCGCTCCGTGAACGCAACGGCGCCGGTGTCCATTTCAGCAGCGAAGGGCTCAAACAGCACGCCGCACGATGGAGCGAAAAGATCGCCCCATGGCTCGCAACCCAACTGTCCACCGCCCCCTCACAACCCACACAGAACACCGCC
Source organism: uncultured Chthoniobacteraceae bacterium (assembly GCA_964489645.1). Taxonomy (GTDB): domain Bacteria; phylum Verrucomicrobiota; class Verrucomicrobiia; order Chthoniobacterales; family Chthoniobacteraceae; genus JBEEPE01. The sequence continues at coordinate 12,489 of CAZAZT010000009.1, forward strand.
CCAACATCGCCAAATCGCCTCACGCTGAACGGTCTGTTCTCCGATCGAGCCGTCCTCCAACACGGTCGCGAAATACCTGTCTGGGGAACGGCAGAACCCAATGTAACTGTGTCGGTAACCCTCGCCGGCAGTGGCGACGAAACCAAGAACACCAAGGCCGATCAATCAGGTAACTGGGGCCTCGTGCTCGCCCCACGAAAACCTTCAGAAACCTCCCACCAACTCACCGTCAAATCCGTCAACCACTCCATCACCGTGCGCGATCTCGTCATCGGTGACGTCTGGTTGGCATCCGGTCAGAGCAACATGCACTGGACCCTCCACGAGCGTCATAACGTCGAAAATTCCAAAGCGGAGATCGACGGCGCAAATGATCCCCTCCAACGGCAGTTCACCATCGCAAAATCGGGAAGCGGCGTCCGTGGATGGGTGTTCGGGGAGCCAAACGCGCACCCCAACGGCACAGCCCCCTCACAACCCGTCTCCGGCGGTTGGCATCTCGCCACACGCAATGACCTGCTAACTGGCGCGACCGACGGGGATTCTGCGGTCGGTTACTTCTTCGCCAAGGAACTCCGCAAAGAACTCGGGATCCCCATCGGCATCCTGAACGCCTCCGTCGGAGGCACTCCCATCGAGCAATGGTCGGAACGTGGAGGCCTGTACAACGGCCTCATCCGCCCACTCGCACCTTACGCGATGTGCGGAGCCATCTGGTACCAAGGCGAAAGCAACTGCATCAACAACGATGGTGCCGCTTACACCGCCAAACAGAACGCCATGGTCGACACATGGCGCAACATATGGAACCGCAAGGACCTCCCGTTCTTCTTTGTCCAGATCGCCCCCTTCAACTACTTCAAACCCGAGAACACAAAAAATCATACACCCGACACGCTCGGCGACTTCTGGATGGCGCAAACAGCCTCCCTCAAGCATCCAGGAACTGGCATGGTGGTCATCAATGACATCACCGGAAACCCCGCCGATATCCACCCTCGTAACAAACTCGACGTCGGCCGGCGCCTAGCCCGCCTCGCGCTCCAGAACACATACAACCGCAAAGAGATCGAGGCACGTTCCCCCATGTTCTCGAAAGCCGTCCCAGAAGGAAACAAACTGCGCATCCACTTCCTCCACACCGCAGGCAAACTGAAAACCAAGGACGGCAAAACGCCCAGCCACATTGAAGTCGCAGGAGACGACAACCGGTTCCACCCCGCAGAGGGCATGATCGAAGGCGATAACCTCCTCGTGCATTCCACCCATGTCCCATCCCCGAAACGCGTCCGCTACGGGTGGGCTCAAGACGCCATGCCAAATCTCGCCGCAAGCACAGACCTCCCCGTCGCTCCCTTCGACTCCGCGAAGTGGCCCTTGAACCGCTGACCGTCCCCACCCCGAACACCGAGGCAACTCGGCCTCATCGCCACACGTCTCCCGAAGAAAAACAGGCTTGCAAGGCGAGGTGCATTGGCAGACTCTCGCCCCTCACTTCGGCGCTCGGATGGTGAAATGGCAGACACGTGCGTTTGAGGGGCGCATGCCGCAAGGCGTGGGGGTTCAAGTCCCCCTCCGAGCACCACCCTCACAAGGCTACCCCTCCCCTAAGGTTCCCCACCTCCCCTCGGGGCTCCTCTCCCCAGAGACCGCTAGCCCCCCCCAGAAACCGCTCGAGACGGTCGCGTCAGTCCGAGACGCCATCAACCCCGCGTCCTCACGAACCCAAAGTCTCCGCACTCCCAGAAAACCACACGCCCTCCTCAACCCGCAACCCCAGGATCTCCGTTGCGCCGCTCCTTCGATCGGAACTCCCTCGGGGAAACCCCCGTGTATCGGCGGAAATCTTTGCTGAAGAAAAACCGATCCCCGTACCCCGTCCGCGATGCGATCTCCTCAACGCTCAGCGTGGTCTCCACCAACATCCGCTTGGCCTGAGAGATCCGGAGACGTCGCAACCAATCGATCGGCGAAGTCTCAAATGCTCTGCGGAAAAGTCGGGTGAAATGCGTCGGACTCAACCCGCAAACCTTCGCCAACCCCGAAACCGTGTGCCTCTCAAAAAAGAAAATCGACATCCTCTCCACCGCAGGCCTCAACAAGATCGGCGCCGCCCTCTCCATCCGGTCGTCATGCCGCGACCACGCCTCGTACACCAGCGCAACCATCCCCGCAACCGCCGCATGCACCCGTGGCGCACCCCTCCCATCCGCAAGCACCAAAGCGTCAAAAATCCCGAGGAAAAGCCGCTCCAACTCCTTCCGGTCCGCCCCCCGCACCACGGGGTCCACCCAAACGCCCATGCGACGCGCCAGCGCGCTCAACTGCGGCCCTTCCGCCCGAACCCAGTAAACCTCCCACGGACACTCTGCAACGGCCCCGTGCGCATGCGCCCGCGAACAGTCGAGCCACACCACATCCCCCGCCTCCACCGACTGCACCCGACCACCAACCCGCACCCAACCCCTCCCCGAAAGACAAAGGATGATCTCGTGCCCCGGAAAATGCTCCCTCTCAACTCGATGCTCCGGTCCCGCAACGAGATGCCCCGCCCGCACCACTGTGTAAAAAACCTCAGCCTGTTCAGGCGCTGGGGTCGCATACAGCGACACCGGAAACCGGCTTTTTGTCACACCACGCAACATCCCTCCATGGTTCACAAATTGTGGAGCACAGAAAAGCGTCACCTCGCCAAACAAAAGGCCACCCCAGATACGTCCATCCCCTGAGCTCTTCCGGATCGATGCCCCCAGAACACCTAGAACGACTCTATGACGAACATGCACCCAGCCTGTTCCGATATCTCCATGGCATCCTCCTGAACGAGCACGATGTGAAAGACGTCCTTCAGGAAACATTCATCAGCATAGCAAAAAGCCGCCCGCCAGATTCCCCAGAGGCCGAACGCACCTGGATCTTCCGCATCGCCCACAACGCAGCCATCGACCACATCCGCCGCAACCGGACCAGGGAAAAGTACACCGAACATTTCTCCCTCGAACCACGCACAGAAACTCAACCTCCCTCAAAACCCGACGTCGCAGATCTCCCTCTCGCCCTCGCATCGGCGCTCGCCCAAATTCCCGACGAACAGGCATCCATCACGCGCCTGCATCTCTTCGAAGGACTCACCTTCGATGCCATCGCGAAAATCCAGTCCGTCCCCATCAACACCGTCACAAGCCGATTCCGCTACGCACTGGCAAAACTTCGTCCCCTCCTCGAGCCCCTCTACCAATCGCTAAGATGAAATCTACCCCGACCGATCATTCACCCGATCCGCAGGATGAAGCCGCACTCCTCTCCTTCATTAAAGGTTCAGCCCGTGAAGCCTCCGCCACACCCCCGCCACAAATCCTGCAGTGGAAAACGGAGATCCTCGCAAACGCACGCTCAGCCCGTGCACTCCAACCGCTTCCAACCCCTCTCAAAAAACTGCTCATCAACATCGCTCCCGTGCCCCTCCGATTCGCCTGGGCCGCCCTGTGGATCACCGCCGCTGCCTTTCATTGGGTCACCCCAGAGCCCCCAATCAGTGCCCCCCCAGTTCGACGCCCAACCGCAGCCGCGTTCCAACAGCTCGCAAAGGCCGGTCAAAACCCTCGCTCCCTCTCACCCACCGTCCAGTTCCATTCCCTCAAACGCGAACTCCAGCTGCGTTAATCCATCCGCCCCATGGAATCCTCCATCCCGCACCCCGCCCCACCCCGCGCCGCCCCCACCACACCCCTCCGAACGCGGGTCCTGACAAAGCTCTTCCAAACCGTGCTGACCCTTCTCTCGCTCGGCGCACTCGCCCTCAGCTACATCAACTGGGACAGTCGCAAACTCCAACGGGAAATCGCCCATCGCATCCAGATTGACGAGCACGGGAAAGGCTTCCGAGAACTTGCATCCCCAGTGCTCGCAGATCATCTGAACTTTTGCGCAATACCTTCCCTCAAAGATTGCGCAGGCGGCACCGGAAACGCCGACCGCGATGCCCAGACGCAGGCCCGGATCGAAAACCTCTCAACACGGCTCGGGACCATCTGCGATCCTCTCAAGAAAACAGCTCGGGACTCCGTCCCCTTTCACGAACGACTCGTCGCATGGGCGGAGGATCTCCGAGCAAAACTCCCCTCCGAGGTGATCCAAACCATCCCCGAATCCGCTCAACCCCAAGCCACCATCCTCGCCGCTACCACCGCGCTCCTCCCGGAACTCCAAGAACTCCTCGAGGCCACAGATCGCCCATCCGCCCAGTGGACCCCCGCTCTCCGTGTGCGGAAATTCAAGAGCCCTGTCTTCTTCTCCACAAACTCCGCCTTCGGAGTCTCCATCAAATGGGCAAACCTCCTCGGGATGCTCGCGCGAATCCACGTCGCAAACGGTGACGCTGAAGCCGCGTTGCGCTGCATCAAAGCGATGGTCCGACTCGTGGAGGCCGACTTTGACGAACCCCTGCGCATCTCCTCGCTCGTTGGAACATCCGTGCTCGCGGTCGCCATCTCAACCATCCATCACACGATCTCCGATAACCGAACATCAGACACCCAGATCAAGGCCATCCTCACCGAACTTGAAGGGATCAACACCGTCAAACGTTTCGCCATCACCTCGCGCTGTGAATCCGCTCTCGGACTCGAACTCATCGACTCCCTCGCAGACCCCCATGTCCGCCAAGGAGTCAAGACCGCGATGACCATCTACCCAACCTACGACGGCGAATCCATCGCGCCCTCAGCGCTCCTCTTCTCCTTCTCCGGTGCACTGATCAAAAACCTCTCCCTCAGAGCCTTGAAGGCACTCATCGAAACCGAGGCCCCCCTCGCGAATGAGGATATCTCAGGGAATATCCGTCGAATCCGCGAGGTGACCGCACACCCACGTTCCATCCTCACCCGACTTCAAGAGCGGATCCTGCCAACCGGTCCCGCTCTGGAGATCTCCCAAACCATCGGTACCGCCGAAGCAAAACTCCGCCTCTGCCGTCTCGCCTGCGCCGTCGAGATCCATCGCCGAAGCCAGAACCTCACCCCAACCTCCCTGTCCGATCTGCCGCCCGCTGTCGTCAAAGAGAACTCGGATCCGCTCTCATCGAAACCGATGCAGTACGCTGTCAAAGTCGGCGCCTCCGGCGAGGCCTCCTACCGCATCTGGTCCGTCGGCCTCGACCTCATCGACGATCAGGGAGAGATCGAGCAGACCAAGTTCCGCACCCCAGCGAACACCCGCAGCGGTGACATCGTCTGGAACTCCATCCCGCCGAAAAACTGATCGCAACGGGACCGCATTCCGCCTTCGGCATTGAACGCCCCCAGAGCCCTCCTAGCCTGACCGCCATGTTACAGCATGTTCCCCTCGAAGACCGCCTAGGTGATGTTCTTGGTAAAGCCAGCCGCGGCCTCCATTTGCCCCCAACCGAACTCGCCGCCAAAACCGGCATCGACCTATCCGTGATCGAATCCGCGCTCGAAGGCTCCGCCTCTCCAGACACACTCGACAAACTCGCTCCCCTTCTCCACCTCCACTCGCCCTCCCTCCGCGCGCTCGCCGCCGATGCCATTCGCCCTGAAACCGTTAACATCGATGGCGTCGCCGGGTTCAACACGCCTTTCGATGACATGACCGTCAACAGCTTCCTGGTGTGGGATCCCACCTCCAAGGAAGCAGCCGCTTTCGATACAGGGGCCGATGTGACCGATCTTCTCAAGTTCGCAAACGAACGCGGACTCACCATCAAACTGATCCTCATCACCCATTCTCATGGCGATCACATCTTCGACCTCGACCGACTCAAGGAAAAGACCGGAGCGCCCGCGTGGACCGGTGAAAAGGAACCCGTCGAAGGCGCCACCTCATTCGCTGCAGGGAAAACATTCACCCTCGGAAGTCTCTCGATATCAACGCGTCTCACATGGGGACACTGTCAGGGCGGCATCACCTATGTGGTGAAAGGCTTGGAACGCCCCGTGGCCATCGTTGGCGACGCCCTCTTCGCCGCCTCCATGGGCGGAGGAAAAGTCTCGTATGCCGACGCGCTTCGAACCAACCGAGAATGCCTCTTCACGTTGCCAGACAACGCCGTCATCTGCCCTGGTCACGGCCCCGCAACCTCCCTCGGCGAGGAGCGGATCCACAATCCCTTTTTCGCACAATAACCGAACAACCCCGATTTCAAGCCTCTATGAGTACATCCCCCAAGACCACAGTCGGTATCGTCGGCCTCGGCCGCATGGGCGCCAACATGGCCCGCCACCTCCATGATCAAGGCTTTCAGGTCACCGCCGTTCTGGATAGCGACGCAACCATCACCGCATCCGTCGCATCAGAACTCAACGCCCACCCCTGCGCAAAACTAGCTGATGTCTCGCGTCTTGCAAAAGTCATCCTCACCGTGGTCACAGACGATGCCGCACAACTCGCGATCTTCACCAAAAAGGGTGATAACCTCTTGGTCGGCGCCAAAGGTCGGACATTCATCAACTGTGCAACCGTGAGCCCAAGCACCCACATCAAGATCGCTGCACTCGCTCAAAAGGCCGGCGCGACCAGCCTTGAGGCATGCATGGCCTCCTCCATCACCCAAGCACGGAACGGCACCCTGTACCTCATGTGCGGCGGCGACAAACGCACCTTCACCAAGGTCCGCCCCGTGCTCGAAGCGCTCTCCGATCAAGGTAAACTCCTCCGTCACATCGGAGCCACCGGTCAGGCAGCCCAGGTGAAAGCGCTGGTGAACATGGTCATGAACATCAACACCGCGGCGCTCGCTGAGGGCCTCGCCCTAGGTGATGCGCTCAACCTCGATCTCGCCATGCTCCGTGAGGTTTTTTCGCAGACCGGCGCCAATAGCCGAGTCCTCGTGACCGACGGGGAAGACATGGTGAACCGAGACCATTCCTGCTTCTTCAGTGCGCAGCACGCAGCCAAAGATAGCGGCATCGCACTCGCACTCGCCGAAAAACAGCGCCTCAAACTCCCCCTCGCCGCAGCAACGCTCGCCCAATACCGCCAGATGGTCGCCGTCGGACTGGGGCACCTGGACAAAAGCGGCATCGCTGAACTCACCTTCAAGGGCCGCGGTCCAAAACAATCCCGAAAAACCGCTGCCAAGAAAGCCGCCCGCTGAGGCGAATAAGGCCCCACGCCGAGGACGCATCCACCATCAAAACGCGCCCTCGAGAAAAGCGACCGGCCCTCCGGTCTTCCATACGTGCACCGTCGATAAATGAAAAGGGTGTCCCCGAAAGGAGACACCCTCGTTCTTCACGAGCCCAAGCCCGCGTGGAACTACTTCTTCTTGGCAGGCTTTGCCGCCTTCTTGGCCGGAGCTGCCTTCGCAGGCGCCGCGTCCTTGCCGCCTCGCTTGAGCGATGCCGTCAGCTTGAGCACACGCTCACGCATCTCCTTGCCAGCCTTGAACTTCACCGTGGCGCGAGGAGGGATGGGAACGCTCTTCTCAGGCTCATTCGGATTCCGGCCCACACGGGCCTTCGTCAAATGTGCCTTCAAAACACCGAAGTTTCGCAACTCCACCGTTTCACCTCGTGCCAAAGAATCTGTGATCTCAGCCAACACACCTTGAACAACATCAGCGACCAACGCTTGAGGTGCTCCCGCTTTCTCGCTTACGCGAAGGACAATATCTCGTTTTGTCAGAGTGGACATACTCGTACCAATCGCCCACTTACTCGCCCCCCGCAAGCATCTTCTGAGCACCCCACCTCCACGAACACCTCCACCTCAAATTGCAAATAACTCATTCTCTAGAACTTCCAAATTCCGCCGAAGCCACAGCTTTTTTGTCTCAAAACGGCGCAACAAACCGCCTCTCACATCCATCTTGACACAAGCACTCTGCGCATTCTTACAACCACCGAATTACCAGCCGGACTTTCCGGCCAACCCACCTCGGGTTGTACGACGCGCACTTTGAGCTACAGTGAAATAACACCCCAAAAAACGAACGCACACGCCCCTCCAAAAGATGCGCCTCTCACTCTGCTCACTCAGGATCCGGAACCTCGCTCTGGTAGAGGAACTGAATTGGGACATCGCACGTGGCTTCACCGTCGTCACAGGAGAGACCGGCTCCGGCAAATCCATCATCGTCGGCGCTCTCAAGCTGCTCGTAGGGGAAAAGGCAGACCGCTCCTTGATCCGCTTCGGCGCAGAAACATGCACGGTCGAAGCAGTGTTCGATGCGGAATCCAATACCGAAGACCTCAATGCATGCTTCGAGTCGCTCGGCATCGACCCGTGCACCGAAGGCCAACTCCTCATCAAACGTGCGATCTCGTCCAGCGGCACCAACCGCCAGTTCATCAACGGCTCCCCCACAACGCTCGCCGCGCTCAAACAGCTCGGTGAAGGCCTCATCGATCTGCACGGTCCGCACGATCACCAATCCCTCTTCTCCTGCGACCTCCAACGCGAACTCCTCGATGCTTTCGCCGGCGATGCCGCTCCCATCCGAGAATACCAATCCCTCTACCGACGCTCGTCAGAGATTAAAAAAGCCCTCGACGAACTGTGTGGAGACGACACCGCTTTCCAACGTGAAATCGATCTTCTCGAACACCAATCCTCAGAGATCTCCAACGCGGAGATCCGTCCCGACGAAGACGATGAACTCTCGCAACGACACTCTCTCCTGTCCCAATCCAAACGCATCCAAGACCTCTGCGCTCAACTCGTGAGCCGCACCTCTGACGGGGACGACAACCTGCGCGACGCTGTCGCAGCCCTCGGCAAACCCCTGCGCGAACTCGAACGCCTCGACCCCTCCGCCTCCGAGATCTCCGCAGCCCACGTCCGTTGCCTCGCCGAAATCGAAGACCTCGCCGATCGTGTCCATCGCTACTCTCACGATGTCGAATCCGACCCCGCCAAACTCACCGAGATCGAGTCCCGCCAAAATCTCCTGGAGACGCTGAAGCGCAAATACGGCCCCTCACTCGAACAGGTCATCACCTTCGGTCAACAGGCACACGAAAAACTCCATCGCCTCCTCGCCCGCGAGGACGATCGGAACCGACTCCGCTCAGAGCTCGACAACCTCAACTCCGAACTCAACAAACACGCCGCTACCCTGACACGCCGCCGCACCGCCGCAGCAAAGCAACTCAGCGAGGAGGTCGTGCAACACCTCAAAGACCTCGGCTTCCCAAAAGCCGGCTTCCGTATCGCACTGTCCCCGTTACCCGCGCCAGGTCCCAACGGAATGGATGCCATCGACTTCCAATTCGCACCAAACCCCGGCGAACCCGAGAAACCGCTCCGCCAGATCGCGTCCAGCGGCGAGATCTCGCGCGTTATGCTCGCACTCAAATCCGCATTGGCCGACCAAGAGACCGTCCCGCTCCTCGTCTTCGATGAGATCGACGCAAATGTAGGGGGCGAGATCGCGAACGCCGTCGGACGCAAAATGAGGCGCCTCGGGATCAAACACCAAGTCATCTGCATCTCCCACCTCCCTCAAGTCGCCTGCTGCGCCGACAGGCACTTTGTCGTCTCAAAGGAGATCCGAGAGGACCGCACACTCTCCAATCTCATCGAGACCACCGCCGATGCACGCGTTGCAGAACTCGCGCGCATGCTCGGAGGACGATCCGCTTCAGCCCTCTCCCACGCGCGCGAACTGCTCGAACTTGCCGCATCACACTGACCACCATGCGGATCGACATCCTCTCCCTCTTCCCGAACATCGCCGGAGCAGCCCTCGCAGAAAGCATCATCGGGAAGGCCTGTCAGCGGAACATTGTCGCCATCCACAATCACAACATCCGTGACTGGGCGACCGACAAACATCGGACGACAGACGACACCCCCTACGGCGGCGGGCAAGGCATGGTGATGAAATGTGAACCCATCTTCGCCGCAATCGCTTCCCTCAGATCCTCAGACACTCGGATCATCCACCTGTCACCGACCGGCCAAAAGTTCTCGCACGCGCATGCCAAACGCCTCGCCGCACTCGGTTCGCACATCATCTTCCTTTGCGGCCATTATGAAGGCATCGACCAACGTGTCCTCGATACCGTTGTGGATGAAGAACTTTCGATCGGAGATTATGTCCTCACCAACGGCGCACTGGCCGCCGCCGTTATCACCGACGCCATCGTGCGGTTGATCCCCGGCGTTCTTGGTGATGAGGCTTCCGCCACCGATGACAGCTTCGCAACCGGCCTTTTGGAGTTCCCTCAGTACACCCGCCCAGTGGAATTCAATGGCCTCCGCGTCCCGGACGAACTGCTTTCCGGAAATCACGCCGCCATCGCCCGTTGGCGCATGCAAAAGGCCATCGAGCGCACCAAAGCGCGCAGACCCGATCTGCTCGTGCCTCACCCCCCAGGGAACGCCGACGCGAAGACCCCGTGATCCCCCATCACGCGTTTCTCACGTCCATGGTCTCACTCGACGCGATTCGCGTGCATGCACGCATCGGTCCGCTCACTCCCCTCCCGACATCCCCTCGCCCTCGCCGCGCTTCTCCAGATCGTGTGCATCTGTCTCGTCAGATTCACCGGCTTCTCCGCATGGCGCGAAACCTTGATGGTCCTTGCAGCTTTCAGCTACGCCATCTCGAGAAACGTCCGCGCCATCGTGCTTCTCGGAATCCTCTCGGGCCACCTCGCATTCCATCAGTCCGTCGGTTCCTCCGCTGAGGCCATCCTCGCCGCCATCCAGTCCGGCCACTCCGCTCGGCTCCCACCAACGCAAGCCACCCTCGCAGAGGTCCGTCCGCTCAGCAGGGGATGGACCTCGATCGCTACCCTTGAAACCTCTGCTCCCATTGCAACCCTCCCGAACCCTCATCATCTCGCAAAAGGCACACGCATCGCCGTCAGAGGACACATGCAACCACCTGAACCTTGGACCACCACAACACTCGAAGGCCCACTCCAAATCCCTGACGCAGCGCGCAATCCCGGCGAATGGGATCCTCGAGCACAGTTGCGAAAACAAGGAGTCCTCCTCGAGATCCATACGCGAAACCATCCCTCCGACCAGTCAGCCCCCCACAAACCACTGGACGTTGCGCTCAACTCAGCACTGGCCAGCGCAATCCAATCAACCGACTCCACCGAGGAGGAATCGATCCAGCTTCTCCGAAGCTCACTGCTCGGGGTGTCGGGGGATTCATTGGCATCGGTCATCCGGGATTTCCGAGCAACCGGCACACTCCACCTTTTCGCCGTGAGCGGCATGAACATCGCCGTCCTCGCCATCATCACCCGGATCCTCGTCCGTCCGATCGGATTGATTTCACCCATCGGCATCACGTTTTCTGTCCTCTGCATAACGATTTATGCGATCGCGACAAGACTCGCTCCGTCCTGCCAACGCGCCCTGCTCATGGCCATCATCCCGCTCCTCGCCCCACTCGTCCGCCGCCCATCAACCCTCCTCGATACACTCACCGCCACCGTTGCCATCCTCCTCACAATCCAACCGAACATGCTGTTCGACATCGGCTTCCAACTCTCTGTCGCCCTCGTCGTCGGATTGGCCTCGATCTCCCCGATCCTGTCGAACCCGATCCGACCGGATCCGAAGCAACAACTCATCCCCGAAACACTCCTCTCCGCACGACACCGCTTCATCCGTGCCGCACATTGCGCGATGGCAGACAGCATCGGCATCGCCATCACAGCGAGCATCGTCTCTCTCCCGTGGTCAATCCTCGTGTTCCGCCAGATTCCCCTTCATGCGCCGCTTATCAACCTTGTCGCGGTGCCCCTTGCGAACCTGCAACTGATAGGAGCATTCGCCGCAATCCTCCTCGCTCCAATCCCCTGCGTTTCACGCCGGATCACCGACGCAAACCTGCATGTCGCTCGATCCCTTGCCTCCGTCGTTCGATCGGGCGCAAAGATTCCGGGGGCTACCCTGACACTCCCAACGCCCGCTCTGAAAGGAGCGGACTTCCTCCTGCTCGACGTTCCCAGCGCGTGCGTCGCATTGCTCGGTAATCCGGACCGGTCATCGTTGGTCAACACCGGCTCCGAAACGAACTTCCGAGCCGTCGTCGCGCGCGCGCTCACCGCTCACGGAACAGTCGCACCACACTTCGTCCTCCTCACCACAGGGGACTCCGGACATCTCGGGGGTGCAGTTGCACTCCTTGAGTCTTCTCCTCCATCCGCGTGGTATCTCCCGCGCATCGCCGACCGATCGCCTCATCACCGTCATCTCCGCGAATGGCTCGATGCGCGCGGAATCCCCAAACGGTTCCTGCTCGTGCCGAATGCATTTCAGCTCCCAGATGGATCGAACATTACCTGCCTACATCCCCCCAACGGCTTCCATGCGAGCAGCGCCGCAGACAACGCCACCGTCCTGCTTTGGGAAAAACGCGGGACACGAATGTTGCTGACCGGAACCGCCGGATTCGCAACCGAGCAGCTCCTTGCCCAACTCCCGAGGGAGAAAGTCCGAGCCGACATCTGGTTCAAAGGGCTGCATCCTCGAGACGTCTCCGGTTCACCAACCTTGCTGGAACACATCGATCCTCGCGTGGTGGTGATCAATCGGAACCCCTACCGAGCAAGTGATCCCTCTGTCACGTCGCTGCGAAACCTCTGCGCATCCAGAGGCACCGCCCTCCTCGAGATGGATGCGACCGGTGCCATCGTCGGCTTTATCTCGCCCCAAGCCGTGAAACTCACCCCTTTCCGAAGCGGGGAACCATGCATCGAGATCCCGATCGAGCCTCAACGCTTCGGCAGGAAATAGCCGCGCTGTTTGTCGGTGATCGGGTGTCCCAACAACTCGAGCACTTTCATCAAATCCTCCCACACCTGCCTCTTCACAGACACCGCTGGATTCGTGATGAGATGCGATGGATGGAAAGTCGTCATCACAGGAACTCCGCCACGATCCGCCCACACTGACCTGACCCGGCTGACCAATGCTTCCCGACCGAACAATGCTCGGTAAGCCTCAGCCCCCATCGCAACAATCACCCGCGGACGCAACACTCCGATCAACTCCTCAAGGAAAGGGGAACACGCTGCGCGCTCTGCGTCAGTCGGCTTCCGGGGAAGTTCGACCGGCGCATCGGGGCGACATCTGATCGCAGGCGCAAGATACACCTCAGAGCGACTCAATCCCATGGCCATCAACATCTTATCCATCAACTCACCCGCGCCACCCCGAAATGCACTGCCCGCAGCATCCTCATCCACGGATGGCGCATCCCCCACAAAAAGGATCTCAGCCAACTCACTCCCCTCCGCCTTCACCACCGACCGACGCACCCGCGCGATGGATTCGCATCGCGAACAGGCCAAGGCCCGAGCTTCCAACGCGTCCATTGAAGCACGCAGATTCTCTGGGCCAACTCCCACCGCGGACCGAGGGAGCGGCTCGATGCGTGCCGGCACTACTTTCGGTTCACTCGGAAGCGCATCCGCCGAACGCCTCGGCCCCTCTCCGGATGGTGCCGTCTGAGAGATCGCATTTAAAACTGCACCTCGCTTGGGAGGAAGTTCCGAGCGTTTCTCCGTGACCGCAAGTTTCGCCGCTTGCCTTGCTGCGGATCCCGCATACGCGACCAAAGCGGAACGTTCTGCGCGCAATACACTACCGTTCAATGACATCTCACGAAGCTGCGTCTCAACGAACGCCAACGCCTCATCATGGGGATCTTTCTCCATGTGCGGATCAAACATCGCAGACCATCACCCCATGACGGAGCGCAAGGATCGGATCAGCCCAAGTGGGGATGAACTCGTGCGCCACGAAGTCGTGGTACCCGATCTCCAGAACTGCCTTCATCACCGCCGGATAGAAAATCTCCTGCTCATCATCGAGCTCCCGACGCCCCGGATTCCCTGCCGTGTGCAGATGCCCGATGAACTCCTTGTGCTCTCGCAACCGACGGGTCACGTCCCCGTTCATGATGCTCACGTGGTAGATATCAAAGAGCAGTTTGAAGTTCGGGCTCCCGACCTGGCGGATCAGGTCGACACAGAAATCCACATCATCCCCGAAATATCCCGGATGCCCCTTCATCGGATGCGTACCATCGCGCGAGTTCAGATGCTCCAGCACAAGGGTGATTCCCTTCTTTTCTGCCTGCCCCAGAACCGCTTTCCACGCATCCAAGCACCCTCGAATCGCTTTGTCCCTGTCCATTCCATCGAACTTCATGCCCGTGAAGGTGATCACCTTTTTGCACCCCACCTCAGCCGCAACATCGATCGCTTCCGCCAACTTCGAAACCACCTCGTCGCGGTACTCCGGATTGCACGGTCCCTTCGCAAACCCGTGGCTCCCGACCAAGGAGATGTCCAATCCCATCTCCTTCACGTCCTTGTAGTGCTTTCGCTCGATACCCTCAATCCCTTTGAGGCCGATGTCCTTCGCGTGCTTCGCCAAAGTCAACGTCTCCATGGGCTTCCAACACCACCCCATCAGCGTGTGCTTCACCCCTTGGTTTCGCACGCGGTAAGTAGGGTCAGCTGCCGTTCGCGCCAGGATCCCAGCCCCGCCAGACCCCCCCGTCGCCTGCACCTCTCGCATCCCAAGACCTCCGCTGAGTGCAGCCACCGCCGTTGTTCCCGCACTCGCACGGGCCAGAAAGTTGCGTCGATTCATATCCATGGTTCTGAGGGTTGTTCTCCGGTTTAACAGATGCGAACCCCAGAGCAAACACCACCCGACCTCCGGAGCAGATTCGACTGACGACTCCGCATTTTTCTCTACAGTCCACTGGGTGAACGCCGCTCGCGCCCAACACGTCCTCCTCTACGACAACGAATGCTCGATGTGCACCTTCCAGATGAAGGTGCTCTCCCACCTCGACTGGAATAAAGCCCTGCTGCTGACCCCGCTATCCGACCCCGCTGTTCCGTCCATTGCACCGTCCCTCACTCCCGAAGCGCTGTCGGAAGCCATCCATTGCGTGACACCTGACGGAGACATCCACCGCGGCGCCAGAGCGATCCGCTTCATCGGCATGCGCCTCCCCCTCCTCATCCCCGTCGCGCTGTTCCTCTGGATCCCGGGTGTGATCTACGTCGCAGAAATCATCTACCGTTGGATCAGCAGGAACCGCTACCTCCTCAGCCGCATCTTCGGCTGCAAAACCGCCTGCGGTATCATCCAAAAAAAGGACTGAGCCCACTCAGCATCCATGTTCCAACTCCTCGCCACCGACCCCTCCTCGAAAGCCCGACTCGGGACGCTGCAAACTCACCACGGTCTGGTTGATACCCCCGTTTTCATGCCAGTTGGCACCCAAGGCACCGTCAAGTCGGTGTCCCCCTCCGAACTCCGAGCGCTCAACGCGCAAATCATCCTCGGAAACACCTACCACCTCTGGTTGCGGCCAGGCACCGAAGTCATCGAACGGTTCGGAAGCCTCCACGGTTTCAGCCAGTGGGACCGCGCAATCCTCACCGATTCGGGTGGTTACCAAGTTTTCTCCCTCGCAAAGCTTCGCAAGATCTCCGAGGAAGGCGTCAGCTTCCAAAGCCATCTCGACGGGCACGCATGTTTCCTCGGACCAGAAGAGTCCATGCGAATCCAAGACGCACTGGGTTCCGACATCGTCATGCTGTTCGACGAATGCCCGCCCTATCCTTGCGATCACGAATACGCCGCACGCAGCCTCGAACGGACCACCCGCTGGGCAACGCGATGCGTCCAAGTGGCGACTCGTGGTAAAAAGTTCGGGATCATCCAAGGATCAGTCTATGCCGACCTTCGCCGACAAAGCGCCGAATCCCTCGTTGCCCTAGACCTGGACGGATACGCCATCGGCGGGGTGAGTGTGGGTGAACCCGAGCACGAGATGATGGCCGCAGTGGAGAACTCAGAGCCCTATCTTCCCCCGCACAAAGCGCGTTACGCCATGGGCCTCGGTAAACCTCACCAAATCGTGGAACTCGTCGCCCGTGGCGTCGATATGTTCGATTGCGTGCTCCCAACCCGCGTCGCCCGCAACGGCACCGCTTTCGTCTCAACAGGCACGCTCAACCTCAAAAATGCCCAACACCGATTCTCCGAACTCCCCCTCGAAGAAGGTTGCGCATGCCCCGCCTGCACCACCTTCTCCCGCGCCTATCTGCGGCATCTGGTGAAGGCCAATGAAATCCTCGGCCTGCGATTGCTCACCCTTCACAACCTCCATTTCTACCTCAACCTCATGCGTCAGATCCGTGAATCCCTCGCAAACGGCTCGTTCACCGCGTTCCGCCGAGCCTTCCACGCAAAACAGGCAGAAACCCGCGCCGCAGAAAATACCTAGAGATTTTCTTCGGGAACCGTTGTCAACCCGCCCTAGGTAGCCGTAACCTTTCCCTCCCCCCTCCCGGTCCTATGGCTGTCATCACCGAAAAAGAACTTCCTGAGAAAAACCGCGCCCTCTGGCTGAAGGCAAAAACCGCTGCAGAACTCCGGAACTTCGGATACGCGATATCCCTCATCCAAGCCGTGCTCAAGGAATGCCCGAACTTCCTCGAAGGCCGCAAACTTCTCAGGCTCTCCGCCATCAACCAATCCGACGGAAAGAAGAGTTTCCTTTCCGGCCTCTCCACCACCGCCCTCCGCGGAGGAGCCGTCCTCAAAAAAGACCCGCTCGCCGCAATGGAACTCGCGGAGAAGACCCTCGAGTCCGATCCCTACAACCCAGGCGCAAATAACCTTCTCAAAGACGCCGCAAAAGCAGCCGGCTTCCCCGAGATCGCCACCTTCGCGCTCGAGACCTTGGTGCAAGGTAATCCGCAGGACAAAAAGATCCTCCACGAACTCGGCGAACATCACATCGCGCTGGGCAATGCCGAAAAGGCGCAGGAAACCTACAACAAGATCCTCCAGATCGACCCAGCAGATCTCGTCGCCCTCAAGCGAGGGAAAGACGCCGCAGCAACGCTCACCATGAAGACAGGCGGTTGGGAAACCGCGACAAGCTACCGTGACCTCATCAAGGACAAGGATGAAGCCCGCCAACTCGAAGAAAAAAATCGCGGCTTCAAAGATGTCGCCACCATCGATAACCAACTCGCCGAACTGAGCGTCCAATACGAATCCCAGCCACAAAACGTCGACCTCGTCCGCCGTATCGCTCTGCTGGTTGAGCAAAAGGCGCAACAAACCTCTGCTCCCGAAGACCTCGAAGCCGTCATCCAATGGTACGCCTACTACAACGAACTCGGTGGCGGGTCCGACCCAGCAATCGCTCGTAAACTCTCCGATCTCCAACTCCAGCAACTCGAGAAATCCATCAAATCCCTCGAAGACTGGTTCTCCCAAGGCGGTGATCAACACCCCGATGCAGAGCTGTACCGCACCCAACTTGAGGACCTCAAAAAGCAGCGCACCGACTCCCTCCTCGGTGAAGCCAAACGTCGCGTTGACCGCAACCCCACCGATCTCCAACTCCGCTTCGAGCTCGGTGAACGACTCGTCGAGCAAGGCATGTTCACCGAAGCCATCCCCGAACTGCAACGCGCACGTCAGAACCCCAACGCACGCCAGCGAGCCATGAGCATGCTGGGCCGCTGCTTCACCGAAAAAGGCATGTTCGATCTCGCGATCGGACAACTCAAAAGCGCAGCTTCAGAAATGGTCGCCATGGATGGCTCCAAAAAGGACACCTTGTACCGCCTCGCCCTCCTCCACGAAAAGATGGGGAACAAGGACGAGTACCTCACCACCCTCAAAGAGATCTACGAAGCCGACTACGGCTACCTCGACGTCGCAAAACGCGTCGAAGGCGCGTACGTAGGTTAAAACCCAAAGCCCCGCGCCCCCGGGCGGGTTCTCATAAAAACCCCCTATGAGTTGGTTCCAGTTTTCTTTGGGCGATTTCTCCCTCTCCTTTCTTAGCGTCATCCTCGAAGGAGTCCCCTTCCTGCTGCTCGGCTCGCTCCTCTCAGGCATCGTGGACGTATGGGTTTCGCCCGCCACAGTCTCCCGGATCGTCCCCAAAAACCGCTTCCTCTCCGTCGTCACCGGCGGCCTCCTCGGTCTCATCTTCCCCATGTGCGAATGCGGAAGCGTCGTCGTCATCCGCCGTTTCCTCAAAAAGGGTCTCCCCCTCGGATGCGCCGTCTCCTACATGCTCGCAGCCCCCATCGTAAGCCCCATCGTCGCATTCAGCACGTGGGCAGCCTTCCGTGGACAACACGCCGGTACCATGACCGCGAGCCGACTCCTCCTCGGATTCGTGATCGCCTCTCTCACCGGCCTCCTCCTCCAAAAACTCCGCCCCGATCAGATCCTCCAACCGGACGTGCTCCCAAACGCGACCGCCAAACGTGCCTCGCTCACCATCGCATCCGAACCGTCCACCTCGGCCGAAACGTCGGATGCAGAAATCGGGGCAACAACGCTCCAGCGCCTCGCCGAAGCCCTCCGCACCGCCGCGAGCGACTTCCTCGACGTCGCGTTCTTCTTCGTCATCGGGACCTTGGTCACCTCCCTCCTCGGAACCGCAATCAACCGGAGCGTCATCGATCCGCTCGCTTCCAACACGCCCCTCGCCATCTTCGGCATGCAGGGACTCGCATCCCTCCTCGCCCTCTGCAGCACCACCGACGCGTTCATCGCCGCCTCAGGATTCATCGCGTTCCCAGCCTCCGCAAAACTCGCCTTCCTCGTTTTCGGCCCGATGTTCGACCTCAAACTGTTCTGGCTCTATAATCTCCTCTTCAAACGACGGGTCATCGTCGCACTCGCTTCCGGCCTCTTCATCGTGACAGGCCTCGCATGCTGGCGACTCGGCCCGCTCCTCTTCCCGAACTGATCCTCCCCCACCCTACCCCAACCGCGTCAACCGATGAACTCAGCCCTCGCAACACGCTGGCTCCCAGCAGGCACTCTCCTCCTCTGGAGCGCCGTGCTCCTCGCAACCCATCTCTCCGGAAAGGCCGCGAGCATGCTCCACCCGATGTTCCGCCCCGGCGTCCTCGCAGCCGCCGTCGCCCTCGCCCTCATCGCCCTCGTTGTCGCCCTCTTCCCCCGCAAAGAAGGCTGCTGCTCCGACCTCGAGTGCTCCCACACCCTCTCCCGATCCACCTTCGGCCGTCTCCTCAGCCTGCTCGTTCTCGCACTCCCCATCTCCGTCACCGCCATCATCTCGCCCGACTCTTTCAGCGCAAAACTCGTGGCCAATCGAGGCACCCTCACAGACGCCTCCTCCCTCGGCAAACCCTCCCGCCCCGGAACGAACCAAGAGGATTCCTCAGAAAAATCCGCATCCCCAGACGCTTCCGCATCGTCAGGATCCGATGCGTTGAACGAATCCCCCCTCCCCGATTACCTCAAGAAGACGCCCGACGGCAACGTGGAGATCGAGGTCCTCGACATGCTCTACGCCGCTCAAGACCAAATGCTTCGCAAAGATTTTGAGAACCGGAAAATCGAGCTGATCGCTCAGTTCATGCCCGACTCCTCCGAATCAAAACACCCCAACCGCTTCAAAGCCGTTCGCATGTTCATGACCTGCTGCGCGTCCGACGCGCGCCCCGTCGCAACGTTCGTCGACATGGACCCTATCCCCGCCCTACCGGAAATGACGTGGGTCCGCATCGTCGGCCAAGCCACTTTCCCCATGGAGAACGGAAAACGCCAAGCCTTGATCAAGGGTTTCAAAGTGGAAAAAACAAAGCCCCCTGAAGACACCATGCTCTTCTGATCGCCCCCAGTTGACACTCCTCAGATTCCGACTCAAACAGAACCAACAGAACACCATGAAAACCTACCAACTCCTCCTCGCAGCAGCCGTTTGCACCACCCCGATCCTCTCCCACGCAGCCGACACTCCCTCGGCCGCAGAGGTTCGCAAAACCTACGGCGCCTTGTTCCAACCGCTCCCCGACAAGATGCCCGGCGCAGAAAAGGACACACCCGCTCTCGTGAGCCTCGGTAAACAGCTCTACTTCGAAAAACGTCTCTCCGCGAATAACTCGCAATCTTGCAACTCCTGCCATGTCGTCGAAGGGACGAAAGGCGGCGTCGATAACGAACCCACCTCGCCTGGTGCCTTCGGGAAGCGCGGAGGAAGGAACTCTCCCACAACGCTGAACGCAGGATTCCACATGGCCCAGTTCTGGGACGGCCGCGCTGCGGACCTCGCAGCGCAGGCTAAAGGACCTGTCCTCAACCCCATCGAGATGGCCATGCCATCCGAAGCGGAAGTGGTGAAAAAGCTCAGCACCATTCCCGAGTACGCGAAGGGATTCGCCGATGCATTCCCAGTCGAAAAATCGCCTCTCAACTACGACAACATGGCCAAAGCAATCGCAGCCTTCGAAAGGACGCTCGTCACCAAAGACCGCTTCGACGATTTCCTCAAAGGCGACGACAAGGCGCTCAGTCCCGCAGAACTGACCGGTTTCTCCAAGTTCGTCTCCACGGGGTGCACCGCCTGCCACAATGGCCCGCTTCTCGGCGCTAACTCGTACCAGAAGATGGGTGCGGTCAATCCGTATGCGAACACCGAAGACATCGGACGCGAGGCGGTGACAAAGGACGCGGCCGACAAGTTCAAGTTCAAGGTACCCTCGCTGCGGAACATCGCCCTGACCGCCCCCTACTTCCACGATGGAAAATCCGCCACCCTCGAGGACGCAGTCAAACAGATGGCATGGCTCCAACTCGGACGGAAACTCGACGACGCCGACGTGAAATCCATCGCTTCCTTCCTCGGAACGCTCACCGACAAGTCACGTTCCCCAGGCCGAACCGGCGCCGAGTAACCCCTTGACGCACAGACGCACAAGGGAGTGCTCGCAAACAGCTCCCAACTCGCGAACCTGAGTTCAAACCCGCTCCTTCAACGGAGCGGGTTTTTTCGTGGGTACTGGCCCCACGTCAAAAGCCGGAACGCTTCCCGAAAGAATTCGCAAAGTGGACTCGGGCAAAGTTCTGGCCATCAAGCCGATGAGACAGCACCGAACCAACTACGGGCCGCCTCAGAGGACCCAGCCCTTCCGGTACTCGCGGCGGATGAACTTCGCGGCCTCCGGCGCGTTCCGGACCTCCATCCGTTCCGCATCCCACTCAATCCGCTTTCCGACCCGGTAAGCGACCGATCCGAGGTGGTTTGACTCCGTCAACCATCCCGAATAGCGGAAGTCCGCCAACGTCCCCGGCCCTCCCTTGCACGCATCCACCCACTCCCGCATGTGCGAGGAAACCCGTGGAAGCGTCTTCTCCGGCAAGCTGACCCCGGCAAAATCTTTCTCCGATAACAGGACATACTTCCCGTAGTCCGCGAGCAACATGCCCTTGTCGCCGATGAAAAGACACCCGTTCGCCCATTGCGGGATCCCGTTCTCCTTCCAGATCTTCGGCTTATGCAGGCCTTGATACCACGAGACGCGGCATGCCGGCATCCCCTCCCTCGCTCCATGCTCGTAAACCGCGGTCATCGACGCCGGCGCAATCTCGGGATGAGGCGGCGGACCGAACGCCTCCACAGCCAGCGGCGCCTTCAGCTTCAAGGCCCAGAAGGGCAGGTCATTCCAATGAGAACCTAAGTCACTCATCGTCCCGCTGCCAAAGTCCCACCACCGGTACCACCGATTGCCTGGGATATAGACCGAGTTGAAAGGACGTTCCGGAGCAGGTCCCAACCACAGATCCCAGTTCAGTCCCTCAGGAACCGGCTCCGCCTCCGCAGGTCGATTCGGCGTGTGATGGTCCTTGTTGGTCGCTGCCTCCTCCGCCGTCTGCCAACCCCACCCTCGGCTCACCCAAACATGCGCCTCGCGAACCGGGCCAATCACTCCCCCTTGGATCAACTCCACCACTCGCCGATAGTTCTCCCCCGCGTGGATCTGGATGCCCATCTGCGTAGCCAACTTCGTCGTGGCAGCGAACTCCCGCACCTGCCGCGCCTCCCAAACACTGTGCGTCAACGGCTTCTCGCAATACACATGCTTCCCCGCACGCAACGCCAACATCGTCGCAAACGCGTGCGTGTGCTCGGTCGTGCTCACGATCACCGCATCAAAATCGTTCGTCTTGTCGAACAGCCTCCGGAAATCCTCCTCCGTTCGCGCACCCGGGAACTTGCTCTTCGCCGCCGCGAGATTCTTCGCATTCAAATCACACAACGCCACGATGTTCTCCCCCGATGCACTCGCCGTGTTCGCCGCACCACGCCCACCCGCCCCCACCACCGCAATGTCCAACTTCGAGTTCAGGTTCTGCCCTCGCAAGATCGCCGGCGCAAAACCGCCCAACGCCGCTGCCCCCAACGAGCCTCGAATGAACTCCCGACGCGATGCGCCAGCCTGAATGTTTCCGGTAGGTGTCATGCCCACCTCGAAAAGCATCCGCCGAACCAGTCACCTCCACACGAACCACTTCCAGCCACCCTGTCAAAATATGCACCCACAACGCCGTTTTTATCGACTGCCGGCCGCTTCCTTCACCCGCGCACCTGCGATTAACTCAACCGAGTCACGGTGGAGTCCGTCCCCCGTTCACCCAGGATCCCTTCACTCTCATGAAACACATCAACGTCGGAATCATCGGCTATGGCTGGGCCGCAACCGCCCACATCGACGCAATCAACGCCACCAAACAAGCGCGCGTCACCGCCATCCTCTCCTCCCGCCCACTCGATGCAGATGAGCTGTCAAAACGGCACGGCGGCCCGATCAAGGTGTACTCATCCCTCGAAAGCATGCTGAGCGATAAAGAGATACACGTCGTCGATATCACCAGCCTGCCAAGCAGGCACGCTCACGAAGCCATCGCAGCCGCCCGAGCCGGCAAACACATCATCCTCGAGAAACCCATGGCCAACTCACTCCCCGAAGTGAAAGCCATCGTGCAAGCCGCAGAAGAGAACGGCGTACGAGGATGCGTCTGCTTCGAGTGCCGCTTCTCCGGTCAGTTCACCAGCACTCGCGCAATCCTCGACCAAGGGCTGCTCGGAGATATCCACTACGCTGAGGTGGACTACTACCATGGGATCGGGCCCTGGTACGGCCAGTTCCGCTGGAACACCGGCCGCAAAGATGGCGGCAGCGCGCTCCTCACCGCAGGATGCCACGCCCTAGACGCGCTCCTCATGTTCATGGGCGGGGATGTGGAATCCGTCACCAGTTATTCCACCAAGTCGAAGAGCGAGATCTTCGCGCCCTATGAATACGACACCTCAAGCGTCACGATCCTGAAATTCAAGAACGGTACCATCGGCAAAACAGCCGCGATCGTGGACTGCCTCCAACCTTATTACTTCCACACCCATCTGGTCGGTAGCCAAGGAAGCCTTTTGGATAACAAGCTGCATTCCAACAAACTCCACACGGACAAATCCCGTTGGGGACAACTTCCCATGAAGATGCTGGATTCCGGCGACGTGTCCGATCACCCCTACCAAACACAGTTCCAAGCCTTCTTCGACGCCCTCGACGCAGGCAAAGACATGCCGCTCACCAGCTTCCGCGAATCCCTCCGCTCCTTTGAAGTCATCTTCGCTGCCGACGAAAGCGCAGCAAACGGGGGCCGCACCATCCATCTTTCCTGAACCAACTCCCTCCATGCCCCGCAAACTCAGCCATATAGCACCCGACTGGTGGGACTACACCACGCTGGATGATCGCCTGATCCAAGACGCAGCGCGACTCTCAGATCGCGACCTCCGTCAGCTCTCCCGCCCCGGCTTCAAGGTGGTCATGTACGATTCTCTCGAAGATTTCTACCTCGCCGAAGCGCTCGAATACATCCACGCATGGAAGCAGGCAACCCCCGATAATCCGGTCGGCATCTGCGGCCCCATCGGTCCGACAGAGCAACTCCCTCTCGTCGCCCGCCTCGTGAACGAACTGGGTATCTCGCTGAAAAACGCTCACTTCTGGGGGATGGACGAATGGTTCGACCCCGCGACAAAGAAAGAGGTCCCCATCTCCCATCCGCTCTCCTTCGAACGAGCGGATCGCGAACTCTGCTTCGACCGCATCGCAAAACGACTCGCGATGCCAGAGGCCAATCTCCACTTCCCCAAAGCCGATACCAAGCCCTACACAACCTCCTGGAACTCGGGCGTCAGATGCGCCGTCATGCAGGGCGGTCAAGGCGACATCAAACACTGGGCTTTCAACGACCCACTCCGGCGGACCGGAAAGCATCGGAACGCACCACCCTCAGCATCCGAATATCGAAAACTCGGCACCCGTGTCGTGGAACTGCACCCCATCACCCTTGCACAGAACGCGCGGACTTCCGGCGGCGGGAACATCACCATGGTCCCCAAAATGGCCATCACGGTCGGACCAAAAGAGACGTGGCTCGCCGACAAAGTGTCCATCTGGCACGCCGGAACCCATGACAACCCCCTCGGCCAACGCCTGACAGCGCTGATGATCTCGAAACGGATCGCAGATTCCGCGGTTCCCATGTCGCTGTTGGCTGACCATCCCAATGTGCAGTTCAACTACTTCCGAGGCGGACTGGGATCCTGCGCAGTCGAAATGCACTAAGACATCCCCGCTCAACGCCTTCACGCCCCCCTCGTGGAGGCCCCGTTTAGGGGCGACCTAAACATCAGGCCTCATCTTCTCGCACGGAATCCGCTACCGTACCGTTCACCAAGGATTTCTCCCCGAGATGAACCTCGTCATCGAACGCCCATCCCCCCTCGCCGCCACCGAACTCGTCGCCTGCGAGCACGTGCAAGGCGAACACTTCGGCTGTGTCTGGCACCACCACCCCGAATGCGAAATCACCCTCGTATCCCAAGGCGGCACCCAACGCTGGATCGGTGATAAACTCACCCCACTCCTGCCAGGCGACCTCGTGTTCCTCGGCCCAGATATCCCTCACGACTATCGCAACGCCACACCCACCGGCCCCGGTGACCCCGTCGATGCCCACGTCGTCCAGTTCCTTCCCTCGCTGCTCGGCCCCAACTGGCAAAACCGCGCAGCCATGCAGCCCCTGCAAAAGCTCTTCCATCGCGCAAAGCGTGGACTCGAGATCCGAGGACGCACCCGCGAAAACGCCGTCAGCATCATCAAACGCCTGTTCGAGGTCAGCGGCCTCCGCCGCACCATCCTGCTCCTCGAACTGCTCGAAGAACTCAGCCGCTCCACCGAACTCCACGAAATCGCCTCCCCAGGATTCTCCATCACCGCAGCCACCTCCGATGACCGAGTAGGACGCGCATGCGACTACATCGCCAAAAACATCCAAGGCCCCATCTACTCACCCATCCTCGCCCAACTCACCGGCCTCAGCGTCAGTGCCTTCAGTCGCCTCTTCAAAAAATGCACCGGCCGGACCCTGCCTCGCTACCTGAACGAACTCCGCATCGGTCGCGCATGCCGACTCCTCGCTGAAACCGACCAAACCGTGAACCAGATCGCCACCGATTGCGGTTACGAATCCCTCTCCCATTTCCAACGCCAGTTCACCCTCCATCAAGGCCGTTCACCCAACGCCTACCGCGCTGCGGTCCGACGCGCCTGACCCGCCGTCATGCTCCACATCCACCCCCGCTCCGCCCTCCTCGCTCTCGCCCTCCTCCCCTCCCTCCTCGCCCAACAACCGGCGTCCACACCACCCAAGTCGCCAACGCTCCGATCCACCACCACGCACGCAGCCGCCTACGGAGCCACGCGGAACACCGTCCAAGTCGACCCCGCAAAGGATCTTCCTCGTTACCCAGCCGTCGAACCAAAAGACGCGCTCGCCTCGTGGCAGGTCAAACCCGGATTCCACCTCGAACTCGCCGCCCACGAACCCTCCGTTCGGGACCCCATCGCGATGTGTTTCGATGAACGCGGACGCCTCTTCGTCTGCGAGATGATCGACTACTCAGAGCGTCGCGACGAAACTCCCCATCTCGGCCGAGTTTCCGTCCTCGAAGACACAGACAATGATGGAACCTACGAGACATCAAAGGTCTTCGCGGACAACCTCCCGTGGCCAACCGGCCTCATCTGGGCCAACGGCGGGCTCTACGTCGCCGCAACCCCCGATATCTGGCGATTTGAAGACCGCGACCATGACGGGCATGCCGAGCATCGTGAGATTGCCTTCACGGGATTCGGCACCGGACTCAAACTCCTCAATGTCCAAGGCATGCTCAATAGCCTCCAATGGGGACAGGATAACCGGATCCATCTCCTCGCCGGCGGCGGCAACCGAGGACTCATCTCCTCACCAAAACGCCCCCAGCAACCCGCCGAAGAGATCTCCGGCCGCGATTTCTGGTTCGACCCCCTCTCCCACGAATTCGGATTCGAAAGCGGCGGCGCTCAATACGGGATGTCCTTCGACAACTTCGGCCGGAAATTCGCCTGCTCCAACTCCGACCACCTCCAACACTGGATCGCCGACGACCGTCTCCTCCCCAAAGGCATGCAAGCCCCTCGACACAGCATCGCCGCCGATGGCGGTGCCGCAGAGGTCTTCCGAATCAGCCCCGACGAACCATGGCGCATCGTCCGCACCCGCTGGCGCATCGCAGGAGTGGTCAAAGGCATGGTCGAGGGCGGCGGACGCGTCAGCGGATACTTCACCGGCGCCACCGGCACCACCGTCTATCGCGGAGACGCATTCGGAGAGGACTTCGTGAACAACACCTTCACCGGAGATGCCGGAGGACAACTCGTCCATCGCAAGCAGATCTCCCCAGCCAGCGATGGAGTCACACTCACCGGCAAACGCCCCGCCGATGAAAGCAACCGCGAGTTCGCCGCCTCCAAGGACACTTGGGTGCGCGTCGTGAACTTCGCCAATGCTCCCGACGGATGTCTCTACATCTGCGACATGTACCGCGAAGTCATCGAGCACCCCTGGAGCATCCCCGACGAGATCAAGACACACCTCGACCTCAACAGCGGCAATGACCGCGGCCGACTCTGGCGCATCACCCCAGATCAAGGCCGACCCAAACGAGGATCCAAGGTCGACCTCGCATCCGCCAGCACAGATACCCTCGTCGAAACCCTCGCCCACCCAAACGGTTGGCACCGCGACACGGCGCACCGACTCCTCGCAGAACGGCGCGACCCGAGCAGCGAAGGTCCCCTCCGGAAACTCCTCCATTCCGCTCAACCCGCTCCCCGCCTCCACGCAATGGGAGCTCTACACGCCATCGGAAAACTCGAGGACGCCGACCTCATCCGCATCGCCAGCGCATCCGAACAACCGGAAACCGTCCGCGAACGCGCCATCACATGGCTCGCTGCACGCCATGCCCTCACGAAACAAGTGGTCTCCGCCCTTGCGAACACGTCCTCCGCGCGCCTGCACTTCGTCGCGGCAGCCGCAGCATCCCACCTGCCCTCCGATCAACGTGCGCCCATCGTCGCCCATCTCCTCAGATCGGCCCCACCCTCCCCTTGGACCACTTCCGCACTACTCCAATCGGCTGATACCGAACTTTTTACAGAAATCGCCCCCACCCTCCGCTCCCTGCCGAAACCCATCGCATCTTCCTTGCTCACCGCAGTGGTAAAATCGGACACCCGCCCAGCCACGCGTCTCGCCCTCATCCGTGCCGTCACCAAGCCAACCGTTGACGAGGCCCTTTTCATCGAACTGGCACAGGCGTTCCGGAACGCCGGCGTCTCCATCGCCGAAGTCGACTCGGATGGCAGCGCATCCACAGTCTTCGAGTCCGCAGTCCAAACAGCGAACACACCCACTGCGCAGGGCCGCACAAAGGCACTCCGTCTCCTCTCCCTCTCTAAAAGCCCACAAGCGCTTGAATCCATCAGGGCCTGCATCCGCGAAAGTGCCGCTCCCGACATCCAATCCGCTGCCATCGATGCCCTTCTGCAAGCCGATCGCGGTGAACCGCTCGCGGACATCCTTCCCGTTTGGTCCCAACTCCCAGCCGCCACACGCACACGCACCATCGATGCATTCATCGCTCGCGAAGACCGCTGTCCCAGCCTCCTCAATGCCCTCGCAAAAAAGGCGATCCTCCCCGCCGAACTCACTGCCTCCCAAATCCAAAGCCTCATCGGGTCCAAGAACCCAACCCTTGCAAAAACCGCGCGCACCGCAATCGCTGACGTGCTCCCGCCCTCTCGTGAAGAAGTGCTCAAAACCTTCGCCGAGTCCGCCTCGCTGAAAGGGGATGCAGGAAAAGGCAGAACCCTCTTCCAATCCCGCTGCATGGTCTGCCACAAAGCGGGCGCCGAAGGCTTCCAAGTCGGCCCTGATCTCGTCACGGTGAAAAACCGAGGAAAGGACGCCCTCCTCACCGCCATCCTCGATCCGAACCGCGAAGTGGCCGCGCAATACCTCTCCTACGCCGTCACGAAAAACGATGGAACCCGACTCGAAGGCATGATCTCCGACGATTCAGCAACCGGATTCAAGCTCGTGGTCATGGGCGGCGCATCCATCAATATCCAACGCAACGAGATCAAAGGCACCGTATCCTCAGGCAAAAGCCTGATGCCAGAGGGCCTCGAAAAAGGTCTCACGCCAAAAGACTTGGCCGACCTCATCGAGTTCATCGAGACGTTGCCGTGATCAGGCGCAACGCACCCCGACTTCTCCGCAAGCCAAGCCGTCTCTCCTACAACATCGAGACCGTGGAGCTGCGATGAGAATCCAGAGCCGCTTGGAAAATCTCATGCGATGTCACCGCTTCCGCTGGCGTCGCACACCCAAAACGTCCCGCAAGCAACCCCTCGCGCTCCATCAAATAAGCAGCCCACATCTGCTGGATGACATCAGCGAACCCTGGCTCGAAAATCCCCCCAGTCACCACCTTGAACGGAGTCGAAAATCCAAGATCCGTTCGTTTCCACCACTGCTCTTTGGAACGCTCGAACTGCCATAACGTCTTCGGCTCAGCAGTCGAAAAACGCACCCCCCCGTCCGTACCAAGGATCTCGATGAACCAGGAGTTCGTGGCCCCTGGAGCCAACCGCTTCATCTCAAGACGCATAGGCACCTGATTTCCTCCCACGTCAATCCAGCTATGGACCATCGCGTTGTCCCACGTGTCGCAACTCGCCATCCCGCCGCGACCGTCCGGTCGCTCAGCATATCCCTTCTGCAACTGCGCAAAAACCTGCCGCGGCCGCCAACCCAACCTCAGAGGGATGTGGCACGCATGCATCCCCAAATCGTTCAACACACCTCCCTCCCCACATGCCCGACTCGACCTCTTCCAGTTGGCTGCCTTCGTCGGGTCCAAATCACTGCTGTGATGGAATCCTGAAACCACCTCCAACAACCGCCCCAACGAACCACCACGCGCCAACTCATACGCTCTCTGCGCCCCCGGAAAGAACGGCATCTCCGAACTGCACCGGACAAAGCGTCCCGATCGCTGGACCGCCTCCGCAATCCGACGCGCAGCAGCCAGATCGATCCCGAACGGCTTCTCCGCGAAGAGGTCCTTTCCCGAGTTCAGCACATCCAGATAAATCGCCTCGTGAAGATCATGGGGCACAGCCACATAGACAACATCAACATCCGTAAGCTCCAACAAAGCGCGATGATCCGTGACCAGATGCCTGCATGACGGGATCACTCGGAACCACTCCAACGTCGCCGGATTCAAGTCGGCAACCGCCGTCAAGACCGGTCGCACCGTCACGTCCGTCAACGCACACCACCTTGCGAATGCGCTGGCCATCTCGCGCCCCATCAAGCCGCCCCCGATGATTCCAATCCGGATGTCTTTCATAAGATCTCAACCATGCCATGCCGCCCGCAGTCTGTCGCCCTCGGATGGTCGCGACACCCAGCATCTTTGTTTCATGCTGCGTCACACAAATGGAACAATCCCTGCACGACAACCCACCAACAAACCTTCATCACCCCCCCCGATATCGCCATGCAAATGCTCCGCCGCTCCGCCATCGCCGCTCTCCCCGGTCTTCTCGCACTGCTCATCGGAGCAACCGAGAACGACGCCATCGCCCAGAGCCAAATCCCAACACGCAAACAGGATTTCCACCTCTACCTTCTCATCGGCCAATCCAACATGGCCGGACGCGGCGCGCTCGTGCCCGACGAACAGCCTCACCCTCGCGTTCTCAAACTGAACAAAGAGAACCAATGGGTGCCCGCAACCGAACCGCTCCATTTCGACAAGCCCATCGCTGGCGCCTGTCTCGCAACCTCTTTCGCACGCGACATGGCAAGTGCCACCCCGGAAAAGGTCGTGATCGGCCTCATCCCCGCCGCCGTCGGAGGCACCCCTCTCTCGCGCTGGGAAAAGGACGGTGACCTCTGGAAACAAGCACTCGAACGACTCCGCATCGCCCAACAACACGGTACGCTCAAAGGCATCCTCTGGCACCAAGGCGAATCGGACGCCACACCCGCTCTGGCCCCAACCTACGGCAAGCGCCTCGCCACCATGATCACAGATCTCCGCTCACAACTCGGAACCTCCAACATCCCGTTCGTGGCCGGCCAACTCGGGATGTTCATGCCCGACGCAAACCCGAACGGAACCCCCAACCTCTGGCGCGAGATCAACAAGGAAATCGAAGCCCTCCCAACCGCCGTGCCCCACACCGCCGTGGTCTCGTCCGACGCACTCGGACACAAAGGCGATAAAGTGCACTTCGACACCCCCGCCCTCCGCGAACTCGGAAAGCGTTACGCCGAAGCAATGTCCCGCCTGCAACGAGCCAACGGCGAATCGCGCTGAGAACATGCGGCTTCTCCTTCTCCTCCTCTGCCTCTGCCTGTCCTCCGCGGCCTTCGGTCGCGGCGACTCAACAAAACCCAACATCATCTACATCCTCAGCGATGACCTCGCGCAGGGTGACGTCGGGGTCTACGGCCAAAAGCTGATCAAAACACCCCACCTCGACCAGATGGCGGCGGAAGGAACACGCTTCACCCAAGCGTATTGTGGAACCAGCGTGTGCGCCCCCAGTCGTGCATCCTTGCTGACCGGCCTGCACTCCGGTCACTGCACCATCCGCGCCAATCGCGAGATCCAACCCGAAGGCCAAAAACCTCTCCCCCAAGGAACGCCGACAGTCGCATCCATCCTCAAGACGGCAGGCTACAAGACCGCCTGCATCGGGAAATGGGGCTTGGGAATGTTCGACACCTCCGGAAGTCCCCTCAAAAACGGGTTCGACCACTTCTTCGGCTACAACTGCCAGCGCCATGCCCATAGCTACTTTCCAAAATACCTCTACAACGGCGACCAACGGTTTTCTCTCGAAGGCAACGATGGGAAATCCATCGGCAAAACCTACGCGCAAAACCTCATCGCCGAAGATTCGCTGCGCTGGGTTCGTTCGGTGAAAGACCACCCGTTCTTCCTCTTCTACGCAATCACCTTGCCCCACGGTCGCCACGAGATCGACGACCTCGGCCAATACGCCGATATGCCGTGGAGCGATCAACAAAAAGCCTACGCAGCACAGGTCTCACGCCTCGATGCCGATATCGGAAAACTCCTCGCACTCCTCAAAGAACTCGGGCTCGACGAAAAAACGCTCGTGATGACCTCCGGAGACAACGGGTCCTCTTTCGCCCCCAACTCCGAGATCGGGAACCGCTTCGAACAGGCTTCAAACGGATTGCGCGGATATAAACGCAGCCTCTACGAAGGCGCACTCAGACAAGCCTCGATCGCTCGCTGGCCCGGCATCGTCCCCGCCAACCGCGTCTCCTCCGCCCCTTGGGCATTCTGGGACTTTCTGCCCACTGCAGTCGAACTCGCGGGAGCCTCCTTGCCTCACGGTTTCAAACCCGACGGCATCTCCCTCGTCGCGCACCTCAAAGGCGCATCCGCTCCAAACCGCGAAGGTTTCTATTGGGAACTGCACGAAGGCCTCCCCCAACAAGCAGCACGTATCGGGGACTGGAAAGCCGTCAAACCCTCCCCCAAGCAACCTCTGGAACTCTACCACCTCGCAAACGACCCCTCCGAATCCAAGAACCTCGCACAAGATTTCCCGGATCGCGTCGCATCCTTCCTCGAGTTCATGCGCACATCGCGAACCGAACACCCCGACTGGCCCCTCGCGGTTCTCCCCAAAAAAACTTCCCCAAACAAATGACAGACGCCCCCCCGCTCTCAGAGGTCATCTCCCTGCTCGCCAACCTCGTCCAGATCAACAGCGTCAACACCGCCTACGAGAACGGCCCAGGCGAAGGCGAAATCGCCCACTGGATCCTCGCGAGACTTCGCGCACAAGGCATTGAAACCGAGGTGCAAGAGGTCTTCCCAGGTCGGCCAAATGTCCTCGCAAAGGTCCCCGGCATCGATCGCTCGCGCTGC
This sequence comes from uncultured Chthoniobacteraceae bacterium, assembly GCA_964489645.1. Taxonomy (GTDB): domain Bacteria; phylum Verrucomicrobiota; class Verrucomicrobiia; order Chthoniobacterales; family Chthoniobacteraceae; genus JBEEPE01. The sequence continues at coordinate 44,671 of CAZAZT010000009.1, forward strand.
ATCATCTACGAGGCCCATACAGACACCGTCAGCATCAAAGGGATGACCATCCCGCCGTTCGAACCCTCGATCACGAACGGCCTGCTCCATGGACGCGGCAGTTGCGACACCAAAGGGGGACTCGCCGCAATGCTCCACGCGATCGAGCAACTCGCAGCCTCACCCAACCCGCCTCCCGTCGATGTGTGGTTCTGCGCCGCCGTGGACGAGGAGTTCAGCTTCCGAGGCGTCGTCGCCCTGTGCGAAAGATTGCAACAACCCAACTCCCCTGCGCCAATCGCAGCACTCGTCGCAGAACCCACCGGAATGCGCCCCGTGATCGCCAGCAAAGGAGTCCTCCGCTGGCGGATCCGGACCCGCGGCGTCGCCGCACACAGTTCAAAGCCGCACCTCGGCAAAAACGCGATCTCCATGATGGCACGCATCATCCAGAGCCTCGAGGCCGACGGCAGAGAACTCGCCCGACACCCCCACCCCCTCCTCGGCGCCGCAACCGTGAACGTCGGCGTCATCCACGGAGGCGTGCAGGTGAACTTCGTTCCCGATGAGTGCGTCATCGAAGTCGACCGCCGTCTCCTCCCCGGAGAAACCGCAGAAACAACGATCTCCCACTACAACACCCTCTTGAGCAGCCTCACCCATATCATCCCCGATTTCCAGTTCTCCATGGATACCCCCATGCTCGTGGATTCACCGCTGGAAACCCGTCCTGACACCGACGCTGTTCTCCATGCCTCCGCCGTTCTCTCCGAAGCAGGGCGGGACGGAATCCCCTGCGGAGTTCCCTTCGGCAGCGACGCCAGCAAACTCGCCGCACTCGGCATCCCGAGCCTCATCATCGGACCCGGTGACATCGACCTCGCACACACCGCAGCAGAGTGCGTCCCCATCGCTGAAGTCGAGTTCGCCTCACGCTTCTTCCTTGAATACCCGCGCCGCTTCTCCTGAAACGTCCATCGCATGAAACGCTCCCTCCCCTCGCGTCGCGAGTTCGTCCACTCCTCCGCCGCACTCGCACTAGCCGCATGTGCGCCTCTCAGCCAACTCGGACGTCGAACCTCTCACGTGGATAGCCACGTCCACATCTGGACGTCCGACACACAAACCTACCCCCTCGCCGACGGCTTGGACCCGAAAACGGAAATGGTCCCGCCAAGTTTCACCGATCAAGACCTCCTCACCACATGCACCCCCGAGGACGTCCATCGGATCATCCTGATCCAGATGAGTTTTTACACGACGGACAACCGCTACATGCTCGATCGGATCGCATCTGCACCCGCCTCATTCCGGGGCGTCGCGATCATCGACCACACGCTTGATCCGGATTCAATCCGCCAAGAGATGCATCGCCTCAAACCACTCGGTGTCTCGGGATTCCGTCTGTACGCGTTCACCGATCAGATCGCCAATTGGCCCAAACTCCCCGGAATCCATGCGATGTGGGAAGAGGCTGTGCTCACCAAGCAAGCGATCTGTTTGCTCGCGGATCCAGGCTCACTCCCCGCCATCGAAGCGATGTGCGCACGGTATCCCGGAACCAAAGTGGTCATCGACCACTTCGCACGCATCGGGATGAACGATGAGCCCACAGCAGGACACATCCAATCTCTCCTCCGTCTCGCAAAGTTCCCGTTGGTCCATGTGAAAACCTCCGCGTTCTACGCGCTGGGCCGCAAAACCGCTCCCTACACCGATATGGAACCCCTCATCAGCACCCTGTGTGAACACTTCGGGTCGCACCGTCTCATGTGGGGAAGCGATTGCCCTTACCAACTGGCAAAAGGGCACACCTACCGCGACTCCATCAACGTGTTCAGAAAACATTGCGCATTCCTCTCAGAAGCAGATCGTAATGAAATCCTTCACGCCACTGCGGTCCGCACGTTCTTCATCTGACATCTCCCGTGAAAAAGTTCCTCTCCCTGCTCGCGTACGTTTTGATCTCCCTCTCCATGCAAGGGTGCTTGGGCACCGTGCTCTCAGCCACCACCGATGCGGCGCTCGCCGTGGCGAAGGCACCATTCCAGGTT
>CAZAZT010000009.1:46803-50805 GCA_964489645.1 uncultured Chthoniobacteraceae bacterium
TAGCGCGACCTGAACTCGTCGGAAAGCACGATCCGTTCAACCATCGCAGCAAGATGACCTCCATCCGACTTTGACGCCTCGAACTGCCGCTGAATCGTATCAACGTCCGCAAAACTCACCCTGCGACCCAATCCGTAGGCGTAGAGGTTCTCGATCAGGCCGCGCAAGAAATCATCCCCTCGCGACACCAAAACCTCGCGGAACTCGAAGAAGTCCCGAAACGAAGGCCCCTCGTGGATCGATCCAGCGGGGTCAATAGGAAAGGTCTTCGCCACCACCTTGCCATGAGGCGGCCCGTTGTTGATGACCCACCCCATCCGGTAGTGAGCCTCCTCCGTTCTCCACTTACCCGCCGCATCAAAGTTCTCGAAGGCGAATCCGATCGGATCAATCTTGCGATGACACTGCGCACACTGCGGCTCTTCTTGATGCGCCTTCAATCGCTCTCGCGCGGACATCGCCTTTCCTTCAAGACGAGAAAGCTGAGGGACGTTCGGAGGCGCAGGAGGAGGCGGTGAATGCAGCAGTTTGCGCAACACCCAAGCTCCGCGCTCGACTGGACTGGTCCTCTCACCATTGCTCCCCATGGCGAGGATCGCTGCCATTCCCGGCAACCCACCCCGCGGTGATCCCTCCGGCAGCTTTACCCTCTGGAACCCTTCACCCTTCGGAATCGGAAGCCCATAATAATCAGCCAATAACGGATTCACCACGACGAAGTCGCTCTTCAAAAGCTGCCGACAATCCGCATCATCCTTCAACAGATAATGGAAGGTCTGGTAGACCTCCGAACGCGCAGCCTCTCGTGTGCTCTCATCGAACTCAGGGAAGAGCTGATGGTTGAACCGGAAAAAATCCAAGCGCTCCAGATCCAGCCACTGATGCGTGAACCCCGAAGCGAACCCGGATGCACGCGGATCCCGGATCATCCGGCGAACATGCGCTCCCAGCACCTCCGCCTCCTTCAGCTTACCCTGCTTCGCATCCGCAAGAAGCGCATCGTCAGGAGCGCTGCTCCACAGGAAATAGGACAGCCGCGATGCAATCTCCAACCCCGTTAGGCCACCGGTACGCCTCTCTCCCTTCGGAGGCTCGCTCAAGTAGAGGAACCCAGGCGAAGCAAGGACCACTGCCATCGGCTCGGCAAGCGCCGCAACCGTCGTCTTACCCGCCTTCACCCCAGCCACATGGATCGCCACCAACCGATCAATGAACGATTCCTCCGGATCGATCCCCCGAAACGCTCTTCGCACAAAATGACGCAACACCCCACGGATCTCCTCCCCGCGCTCCTCGCTCGGAGGAGTCGCAAGACCGAACAAACCCTTCCAGCGAGAAGGCTCCTGAGCCTCCTCCACCGGGCCTTCCCATTCCACCCAATCCACCCAAAGAGCCGGATCAAGCCCCACTCCGTTGGTGGCCTTGGCCAGCGCCTGACGAAACCCGTCCGCCGCGCGATCCCCATGCCTCTTCTCGCGGAACGTGAAGGTCCGATTTCCCCCATCCGTCACATCCACCTGAACCTCAATCTTCTGAGGCCGCTGCAACGTCCCAGTGATCTGGAAGAGGCCAAGCAAATCGAAATTCTCTTGGTCCGGAGCGATTCCCATCTCCATGAACCGACGCGAAAAAGGCACCTTTTCCGATGCCCCAACCAAAAGTCGCAGAACATAGCGTCCTGACGCTGCATCCGCAGGGATCACGATTTTCTCGGTGTCGTGAAGGTTCGCCCCAGAATACATGAGCCATGCACCCTCATCACCCTTGGGTAACGCCAGATACTGTCCGAGATACGGTCCAGCCTGCATGTAGGTGTTGATCCGGAACTTGGCCTCATGCTCATCAGGGAACCCGAACTCCTTCGCTCGTTCCGGTTTCGAACCCGCCGCCTCCCATTCCTTCGCCTTGCGATAACCACCCAAGAAATACCCGTTCAAAAGACCAGCAATCTGCCGACGCGCCGCGACCTCCACTTCCGTCCGAACCGTTCGCTTCGCAAGCATCGGCTTCGTCGAACGTTCCCACCGCGCCAAGGCCGCCTCAGCAACGCGTCGACCGATTGCATGGTACTGCTCGAACTGATCGCTCGAGAGGAACAACGACGATCCAAAGGTGTCGAACTCACCCTCTCCATTCCCCACCGCCGCCCCGTCATCAGGCAACGCGCGGACATCTGCATCAGTGCCGAACAGATCACGCAACGTGTTTCTTAACTCCCTCCGATTCAACCTTCTGAGCACCGTGGACCTCCCTGCATCACCCAAGGTCTTCCGCGCCCGCACCATCGTCTCGGAAAGCACATCCAAGAACAACGTCTTCGCCCCGCGCTCAGGCACCTTCGCGTCCTCCGGGGGCATCTCCCCCGAGTTGATCTGATTCAATATCTTCTGCCATCGATCCGCCTTCTCAACGGAATCGATCGCGAACGAAATATCATCCAGTCGCAACTTGCCCTTCTGCTTCTCGGGGCCATGACACTCCACACAATACTCGCGCAGAAAACTGCGATGCTTCTCCTCCAGCAGAACCTTCGGCACTTCAGCAGCCCACACCGCTGAACCGATCAACAACACCGCGCACAAGGAAATCAGAAGATGACGTATCATGATTCAAAACCCATTACCCATTTCACCCACTCGGATCCCACCCCTCACACGAGTCGCAACGATGACCCACAAACGCAGCACCCCGCCAGCGTCATGTAGCACCGCAGCTCCATCGTCTCCTCAATCTGATCACACCGCTCTCCACACCACCCCCACACACAAACCACCCGCCGGCCGAAGAACCTCAAGAGCCGTATGAGCAAAGGAATAGACGGACCGTGTGCGGAAAAGCGGAGGACGGATTGCATACGCGGAGAAAAACGGACGACCAAAGGAACTCCGCAAACCGCGCCTTCGTTAGCTGCCCGAGGCGACATGCGCTCCGACACTCCGAGAGCGATCAATCAACAGCCGCCTTGGGCGCAGCAATGGTGACCGCAGGCTTCGCAGGAGCACCCCCCGGCGGAGGAGGCGGCGGTGGTGGCGCCGCAGCAACTGGCGGTGGAGTGAACGGCACTTGATAATCGTTCGGCAGCGTGGCGCTCCACGACTTCTTGTCATCAAGTTCCCACATGACCGGCAACCCCTCGCCGTCCACAATGTCACGCGCAGCCAAGTACGCAGGGATTGAATCCTTGCTCACATGGAAGCACACCACGGACTTCGGATCCTGTTTCAATAGCTTCAACAGCATCCGGAAAGTTGACGCAGGCTGTCGCGCCAAATCCACCGGCTCTCCCGCCTCAGAACGCAACGCCAACTTCATCTGGACCGATGGCGAACCCGGTACAGGACCAACTTCCACCAAGAAATCGCGATTCGCATCCCTCGGCGAAGGAGGCCTTTGGTTCAACTTCCGATCAAAATACTTCGTCAGCTTCATCGGCTCGAAAGTGACCTTCCGCAACGGCGCAGGCGCCTTCCCCGGAGCAGCCTTCTTCATCACCAACTTCCCGTCGGGTCCCTTCACGTCCTCTTTTTTCACGATGATGTCCGAGTTGTTCTTCTTCAACTCCTCCAACTCATTCTCCACTGCCGTCTGCAACTCCTGTATCCGGACAGGGATCAACTTGTTCTGCGCCACCATGACGCGATGCACCACCGACTGCTCGGGCAACGACTTCGGATTCGGCAACCGGACCTGAACCGGCGGCGGAGGGACATACCGAGGTGTCGTGTCCAAGCGCGCCTTCAGTTGATCCGCCTCAGCCGTCAGTGCGTTCACTCGCTCCCGCCGCTCGTTCCGCTCCTTCTCCAACATCTCAAGCTCCTTCAAGAGCTTTTCAATATCCACCAAAACCACCGGATCCTTGGCCTTCTGCTCCTCCAACTTCGCCATCGCTTCCTGCACCTTCTTCAGGTCCTCCTGCATCTTGGCGATATCCTGCTTCACCTCGGCTGGATCCCGCTTTTCCTCGAACTTCTTCATCTCCTCCTTCAACGCCGCGTGCGCCTC